>JANMUW010000470.1:0-15853 GCA_031392105.1 Acidobacteriota bacterium
TCATAGGCAAAGAGGATCTCCCTTCATTGCGAATAATCCAATAAGGAGCGGATATGAATTGGAAGAGCGGGGTTGACGTTAATTTGTTATCAATATCGTTAGAGCGAGGGTTTCAGGGTCAGTCTCAAAGAGTCGGTCGGAAGTTCTCCGACTGGGCGCCAGTCGTTCAGCTTCCTCCCCCGATTAATTCGGAATACGACGATCAGGCCGCAGTGCTCTCCAGAGATGAGAAAACGATATATTTCTCTTCGAACCGGCCGGGCTCGATCGCCGGCAGCAGGGACATTTGGGTCTCAACCCGCAGAACAAAAAACTCCCCTTGGGAAACTCCTCGAAATCTCGGGCCGATTATCAACTCGTCTGGAACGGAGCTCGTACGTTCATTGACCTCAGATGGACGGCTTCTGCTTTTTCAGAGTGACCGGACCATCGGCGGCTATGGCCTGGCGGATATTTGGGTCATTACGCGAAGACACGTGAACGATGACTCGGGCTGGAGCGAACCCGTCAATCTCGGATCGGTCGTCAATACTCCTTATACAGAGCTCGCGTCGAACTATCTCTTTGTTGACTCATCGAACGTCCGCAAACTTTTCTTTTCGAGTAACAAGCCCGGCGGATTTGGGGGCCCAGATATCTACGAGACCACCATAACGGACCGCGGCTTTGAAACCTCGGTCAACGTCTTCGAGCTTAACACGGCTTCCATCGAGACTTGCTTCTGGATACGCGACGACGGATTGGAAATGATCTTCAGCTCTAACCGACCCAATCTGTCGGAGGACCGGAGCTTCGACGACCTTTGGGTCGCAACCCGGAATTCGGTTTTTGGACCCTGGTCCGCTGCCGTCAACCTTGGGCCAAGTATTAATTCAGCCGGCTATCGGGATGTAGGGCCATTCGTAACATTCGACGGCAGAACCCTCCTCACTTCGTCAACGCGTCCGGGGGGCATGGCAGCCGGAACGTTTGATATTTACATGGCAACCCGGCGAAGGATAAGAGAGTAGATCAGACAAGTGACTTGAATTGCTGCCATTGCCTTTGCAGCGTCGACATGAGGTCAACGAACGCCGCGTGAGAGCGTATATTGTCGAGGTTGGGATCGACTGTGAAATACGTATAGCACGGGAAGCCGTCGTCGGCTGCAGCTTCGAGCCATTTAACGGCGTTCTCGGGTTCGTCGAGTGACGCGTACGCTGAAGCGATATTGTAAGCGGTGTGATGGAAATGGCCGAAGCCTTTACCCATCCCGGAGCAGCGGTTGATTGCATCATTTGCTCCCGTCCTTTTTTCATTCCTTGCGAGGATAAGAGCCTTCACGCTCGTAAAGCTTCCCCCTTCGTCGGTCGAATGGTTCTCCAGGTACCGGTCTACTATTGCTTCGGCTTCTCCCGATCGGCCAGTCTGAATGAATGTCTCAGCACGGATCCGATCGACGAGAAACGGACTAACGTCTCTCGGAACTGTTTTTAAGACTGATATCGCTTCATCGAATTTGCCTTGCCACGCGAGATAATTGCTTACGCGGAAACGCGCCATCGTGTTGTTTGGATTTAGTTCGATGGCTCGTCGCACCGCCACCAACGCTTCGTCCAGCAACCCGATATGCCCGTAAACCATCGATAGCTGATGGTAGGTTTCGTCTGCCCTCGGATTCAATTCTAACGACCGCTTATATGATTGAATAGCCTGCTCGTGCGGAAATCCTTTGGTGTGTGTCCAGAGGATCAGTCCGCGAGCGAAATGCCCTTCAGCCAAGTCGGGCTTTAAGTCGAGCGCACCCTCTATCGCCACTTCAGCATTTTCTAGAAACCTCGTTCGATCATCACCTTGGCTGAAATTGAATGCCATCCTGACATACGCCCGGGCCAATTGCGCAAGGGCCTCAGCGAAATGCGGATCGATCGCAATGGCTTCCTCGAGAAGCTTTATCGCCGCCTCGGTTTCGTCTTTTTTTACGGTGCCTACTTTAACCTTACCGCGAAGATACAGCTCGTAAGCCGGCGACCTCGCTAAGGAAGCCTTGGCTGGCGCTTGAGCAACGTGTCCATTGATCTGTGATCCGGTCTTCTTTACAGCTGCAACGAACCGGTAGCCGTGCTTCGGAACGGTTTCGATGTATTTAGGATCCTCGCTGATGTCGTCAAGAAATCGGCGGATCGCGTAGATCGCTTTGACAAGATTATTCTCCTCGACAACTACATCGGGCCATACCGCGTCGAGAAGTTCATCCTTGGTTAAAAGGGTGCCACAGTTCCGGACAAGGTGGACGAGCGTTTGGAAAGCCTTTTCCGGGATCGAGCCCTTCGTCGGACCGACCAGACGCATAAGTTTGTGTTCGCCAACGTCCAGGCGAAAGTTCCCAAACTCGTATGATTCACTGACTTCTCTCGCCACTGCTACCCTGCCCGTGGGATAAAAACGGAAGAAATTATCCACCAGAACGGAAATACCTAAATGAGTGAACTCGCCGAGAATCTCCTCGACTTAGAAAAACATGCGCCGCACGCTCAGGTTGAATCGATGCGACAGTTTAGCGCGGAGCGGCTGGCGAAAACAATTGGTTTGTTCGCAGGTAGAGCTGCGTCCGTTTGGGCGGCAAACCTCGAACCGGAGCAGTCCGCAAATGTGGTGGTGCCAAAAGGAATGAATTAGCCGGACCTTCTTCGAGTTCGACCATGGGCGATGACAGCACATATCGGAGCTTATAGAAAAGGAGATTTAGACATGAAACTAAGAACATTTAGCAGAAAGGCAGTAGTTGTGACGGGGCTTTGCTTCGTTTTGCTAGCTGCGACGGTCTACGCGGCTGTCACTGTCATTCTTGCCGTTGGCACGATACCGGAATCCGAACTTTTCGGTGCGCCGGCAACGGTAACGGTTCGCACCCTGACAATTGCACCGGGAGAAGTATTAGCCTGGCACCATCATCCGGGCTATGCATTCAACGTCGTGAAGAGCGGTGTTCTAACCGTCGAAGAAGGATGCGGGGGTCCGGAAGAATCTCTTACTCCGGGCCAGGCCTTCGAGGAACTTCAGGGACACGTTCACAGAGCAAAGAATCTGGGCACCGAACCAACGGTTGTTTACAACACTTTTATAATGCCGCAAGGGAATCCGACGACGATCAATACTCCGAATAATCAGAGATTGTGTGGGCCGCCCTCGACGGTCGATGAATGCATGAACGACGGTTGGATGACGTTTACGCATCCGCAGACATTTGAAAACCAAGGGCATTGTGTGAAGTGGGTACGCCAAAGGCCGCGCTCCGTCATCCCGTTGCCGTATTGACACGATGGTCCATTGAAGAAGCCTGAGTTGCGAGGTGAATTCAAGGAAGTTAGATGTGTTGAGTTGGGCGCCGCCGCTCAGTTAGATACAGGGTTCTTGATTTCGAATCTACGTGGATCCAAGACCGTCCGTTTAGGGGACGGTCTTTTAGAATTACGTTGGGCCTTATCTGTTGAGGAAGCCGACTCTTAATCCACGACCTCGAATTCGACGTTCTGAATTGACACTGCTTTTTTACCTGAGGCCAAAAGGTCCGTAACGGTGATCTGCAAGACATAGTCTCCCGGGGCTGAATTCGGATTTAGCTTCAGATATCCGAAGTCGCTGATTCGCGTCCAATCCTGCTGCGGTTGAAGATCCGCCGGCTGTGGTTTGCCTTCGATAACGAGTTGGCCATCTCGATAGAGATTCGCCTGCACCGTCAGATTTGGCCGCCCGTTCTTCAGCGTGGCGTTGTAGATTACGTACGGGTAGGCGATGACAGAGCCGCGTTTGAACTGTCGAATAGACGGTGCAGACGGTGATGATGGCAGGGCGAACGCGGCTTCGGCTTTAACGGCTGATGGGGTCTCGAACTTTCCGTTTGTGTCGACGCCCGACGCAGTTAGCCCCGAAAGGTACAATCGCTTGCTTTTTAATTCCGGTATTTCGACCGACTGACTCACAGTCCCGATCCGCTTGCTAGTCGAATCCCGCATAGCAACCCGAAAATTGTAGAAGCCGGGTTTCATTACTTTTACGTCAGCCGAGTAGATGATCCCCGTATTTTCGATCGACGGGAGAGCCGCGGCATCGACGCTAAAGGTATGCGCATGAGTAAACTCGTCGACTACGTTGTTCTTTTCATCCAGCGTCACGGCGACCACATCGAACACCGCTTTCTTGAGTCCATTCGAATCGACAAACGCAATGTCGTTTCCCGGGATGTGGATCTGTGCGCGGACGAAATTACCTTCGGTCGCGGAATTCCCGAAGGTCGCCGACAGGCGAAGGTTCATCCCAGCCGTGGGGAGCGGAGCAGCGATCGCCTCGTACAGTTCGCTGTCGCCGGTTTTTGCCTTTCGCGTCGACGCTTGGTCAACGACGCCGAGAAACCCGGAACGCGAGCTGACATGCAGGTCCGGACGGTTCAGTTTGATCTCGATCTTATTAAAATATTTTCCCTTGAACGTGCCGTCGTCGGGCTCGTAGGCGACGAGATAATATCCCTTCTCGATCGACAAGCCACGGGCGATCGGCGCATCGAGGTAGTTTTCGTTCTTGAAAAATCTTCCGCCAGTTTCATCGGCAAGGTATGCCAGGCCGTCTTGGGAGCTTCTGACATCGCGGCGTCTTCGGTCGACCACTGCCTCAGATGCGAGCGGATCGTCCAAGGTCGACACGCGATCGCGTGCTTCGATCATACTGACATCGAAGGTGCCGCGAACATCGATAGTGTTAAGAACGACGGCGGAGCGGTTTGCAAGATCGGTCAAATCACGCAATTGATCCACCGCATTGAGACTTCTGCCGTCGCGGGCTCGGAGCGGAATACCGTCCGACATTAAAAATAAGACCTTGCGTCCCGGAAGTCGATCGAGTCCCCTGATCGCGTACTGGAGTACGCCTAACGACCCGACGACTTGATTGTCCCTCGAGCGATCCTCATCCAGCTCTCTCAGCTTTCGGTCGTTTGCCGATTCCTCGGAAATCGCCCTCGGCCCCTGGGTGGTCGTTATCACCGCCGTGTTGATCCGGGCCGAGTCATAAAAAGAACCGTCGCTTGCCGCACACCCTCCGGCCGCCGGATACCACTTGATCTTCCGCGCAGTGCGAAGAAGCTGAACCTTGTCCGAGGTGTACTGTTGGAACATGCCGCTGCCCGATCGTGTCTGATAGATCGCTACCACATCGCCGGGAAGCATCTGATTCGAAATGAACTTTTCGAGGGCCTCGCGGGATGCCTTCATTCCAACTAACGACGCCCGGCAATTACCATCGTCAATGATAAAGGTGATAATGCGCCCGGTCGTCCCACTCTTCGGCCGACCTTGCGGAATCAGGATCTGGTCCTTGCTTCTCTTTTCTGCGGATGGCTGCTCAGAACTTCCCATAGGTACATAGGAAAAGCCGCTTATGTTTTGCGGCTTGCCATCCTGCAGAATCGTGAAGTCCGAAGCCTTGAGACCGGTGACCTGGTTGCCCGCACCATCGGTAACCACAACATCGAGTTGAACAAGCTTCGAAGTGATTTTTACTACGTCCCCTCCATCGACTTCTTGGCCGGAGACAAGAGCGCATAATACTGCGAGATAAAAAATCGCCAGGAAAATTATCTTTTTCATTTTCGCAAAAAACTCAGGGCAGGTCGCGAATACCTTGCGAGCTGCCCGGAAAGAGGAGGGACGGTCAAAATTAAACGTCCAGGTTTTTTACATCGAGCGCATTGTCCTCGATAAACTTACGCCGTGGTTCGACGCTGTCTCCCATCAGAACGGTGAACAATCCATCGGTTTCGATCGCGTCTTCGATCATGACCTGCAGCATCGTTCGTTTTTCCGGATCCATCGTCGTTTCCCAAAGCTGCTCAGGATTCATCTCGCCGAGACCTTTGTAACGCTGAATAGCGAGATCCTTTTTCGCCATCGCGGTGACTCGCTCAAGCAACTCGCCACGCGTCGCAATGTTCTCGCTTGTTCCGTTTTCGCCCAGAACGAAAGGTCCGGGAAAATCGACGTCGAGACCACGCATTAGTTCGATCGAGCGACTGAACTCAACGTGCTGGGCAAGATTCCAATCGATCATCAGTCGCTGGCCGTTTGCGAAAGTAACGATCACTTCCCACAGGCCGTGCTCATCGTCCGACATCAACTCGGTCTTGTACCCGGCGGCCGCGATCTTTCCCTCGACCTTCGCCATCATGTCTTCCTGATCGAAGAGCTTGCGAATCTTCACATTGCCCTTGGACATTACTCCGTCCCGCCCGGCAAACGCTTGGATCACCGTTTCCGTCAAACGCATGTCGTTGCTCAGACGGCGGGCGAGCCTTTCAGAGTAATTCTTATACTCCGTGGTCTGTTCGAGGGCCTTCGAGAGTTTTGCTCCTTCGATCGACTTGTCTCCTGACGTCACGACCACATCGTTGGTGCCCATGCGCATCAAGTAGCGAAACATCGCCTTTTCATCCTTGATGTACTCTTCCTTCTTGCCTCGTTTCACCTTGTAAAGCGGCGGTTGCGCAATATACACAAAGCCGTTTTCTAAAAGCTGAGGCATCTGACGATAGAAAAATGTCAGCAGCAAAGTACGGATGTGGCTGCCATCGACGTCCGCGTCGGTCATCAAGCAGATCTTGTGATAACGCAGCTTCGAAACATCGAAATCGTCCTTGCCAATACCCGTGCCGAGCGCGGTAATCAGCGCTTTGATCTCGCCGTGGCCAAGCATCTTGTCGAATCGGGCTTTCTCGACATTCAGGATCTTTCCCTTCAGAGGAAGGACGGCCTGGTTCCTTCGGTCTCGGCCCTGCTTTGCCGAACCGCCTGCCGAGTCTCCCTCGACGATGTAGATCTCAGAAAGCGCCGGATCTTTCTCCTGGCAATCGGCCAGCTTGCCCGGAAGCGTCGACGTACCCAGTGCACTCTTACGAACGATCTCACGCGCCTTTCGCGCGGCTTCACGAGCACGTGCCGCGTCAACGGCCTTGCCCACTATCTTTTTTGCGACGTTCGGATTCTGCTCGAAAAATTCACCAAGCTTCTCGTTCAGGAACGATTCGACCGGACCTTTGACGGGCGAGTTGAGCTTGCCCTTTGTCTGTCCTTCGAACTGCGGCTGAGGGATCTTAACCGAGATCACCGCAACGAGCCCTTCGCGAACGTCATCGCCCGACAGCGTTACCTTCGCATTCTTAGTCATCCCCGAGCTTTCGGCGTAGTTGTTGATCGTGCGCGTGATGGCACCGCGAAAACCGGAAAGGTGCGTTCCGCCGTCGACCGTGTTGATGTTGTTCGCGAACGAAAAGATCTTCTCGTCGTAACTGTCGTTATACTGCATCGACACCTCGATCGAAAGATCGTCGGCGATCAACTCGAAATAAAGCGGGTCGTCATGCAACGGGCTTTTGTTCTTGTTCAGGTGCTTGACGAATTCAGCGATCCCGCCTTTGTAATAAAACTCGTGCGACTTTTCTTCCTCTTCGCGCTCGTCCTTGATGAAGATCCGGATGCCTTTATTCAGAAACGCTTTTTCGCGCAGCCGCTCTGACAGCTTTTCAAAACTGTAGACCGTGGTTTCAAAGATGGTCGAGTCGGGCCGAAACGTGATCTTCGTACCGCGCTTTGTCGTGGTCCCCGTCTGCTTCAGTGGCGCGACCGGTATTCCGGCTTCGAATTCCATCTCATGCGTTTTTTCGTCACGCCAGATCTCGAGCTTGAGATACTCACTCAAAAAGTTGACGCAACTCACACCAACGCCGTGCAGGCCGCCGGAAACCTTATAGGAATTCGAATCGAACTTACCGCCGGCGTGCAGAACGGTCATGACAACCTCGGCCGCCGAGCGCTGTTCCTGTTTATGTATGTCGGTCGGAATGCCGCGGCCGTTGTCGATGACGGTGACCGAGTTGTCCATGTGAATGGTTACCTCGATCGTGTCGCAATAGCCGGCGAGAGCTTCGTCAACCGAATTATCTACTACCTCGTAAACCAAATGATGCAGACCGATGTCACCGGTCGAGCCGATGTACATCGCGGGACGCTTACGAACCGCGTCTCGCCCCTCAAGAACGGTGATCGAGTCTGCACTATATTCTGTCTTTGCTTTAGCCAATTTTAATAACCTCTGATTAATAACCCTTTGAAATGAATTCCTCTAGTTCGAGCGAGTCGACAAAGCTCAACAATTTCCCGTTCAAGAAAACTGTCGGTGTAGACATAACATCAAGTCTTCTTGCCCGGTTCATGTCGAGAATCACTGTACGAGCAACGTCATCACTCATTACGTCTTTTATAAATCTGCTTTTATCGAGTCCGAGTTTCTCAACGTAGCCAAATATGACCTGATAGGGCTGAGTTCTCGTGGACCAACTCGCTTGTTTGTTCAAAAGAAGCTCGATCATTTCCAAGCCCTTTCCCTGTCTTCTAGCTGCGTCGGCAACACTGCTTGCCATGAATGCGTTGTCGTGCATCGAAAGTGGAAAATGCCGAAAAACGACGAAAACTTTTTCAGGGAACCGATCCATCACTTTCTTCAACTTCTGATGAAAGCTCACACACGACGCACACTGCAGGTCGTAAAAAACCTCTATCCGATAAGGAGACCGTGGATCACCTACGGTGAGAACGGAACTCGCTTCCGGCGCCCCTTGCTGGGCAACGACCCACCAGGTAGACGCGAGAATTAGTAGGATGGTCGTTGTAGTTCGAATTAACATCTGTCTAGGGCGCCGCGAGGCTTTCGACACGCGCTTTTAATTTACTGTTCGAAATTCTCATCCCAGCGTATTTACTCAGGCGATTCTGTCGAATACGGCTTAAGGGAGACAGAGCGAAAAAGGCGGAAAATCAACCCTCAAACTACGATGTAATCTTAGCATTTTTGAGGCCATTAAGACAGCGGCTAGAGGCGCTCCGTGGAACTTATTTATCGGGCCCGATCTCACCATCCGCGACCGCAAAAACTGCGGCTTTCGAGCCGAATTTCTCGACGAAACTTTCCTTCGAAGTAGTCACAAATGTCTGAGTTTTGCCTTCGAGAAATTCCAGAAGCTGGCCCACTCGGCGATAGTCGAGTTCGGCATCGATGTCATCCAGAAGGAATAGCGGAAATTCACCCCGCGTCGCGTTATAGACGGATATGTTAGCCAATTGAAGCAACAGGAGCGCACTGCGTTGCTGCCCCGCCGAGCCGAACTTCCGAAGATCACGTCCATCGAAGAGAATTTCAAGATCGTCGCGGTGTGGTCCGATAAGCGCATGGCCCGCGATCGTCTCCGCCTGGACCCTCAGATCCAACCGTTCTGCGATCAACGACTCATAGTCCGAGAGATCACCCTTGCCTTCGAGTGACGAAACGTAACGTATCGAGATCACCTCATTACCAAAAAGTCTGCTCTCAAGCACTTCGTTCAATCGCTCTACGATCCGAACACGACCCCTGTGGATGCGGGTCGCCAGGTTAACTAACTGTTCGTTCCAGGGCCGGAGCAAATCAGCAATTTTCTCGAGGGGGAACTCGTTGTCTCGCGCGTTCTGTAACAGCGAGTTTTTCTGCTTTACAACGCGGCTGTAGTCCGTGAACGTCTGGGTAAAGGGTGGGTGTAGAGAAACGATCGCATCGTCCAAAAAACCACGCCGTGATTCAGGATGGCCTCGAACTATCTCGACCTCGCTGGAGTCGAAGATGACTGCGTGAAGCTCACCCAGATATTCATGAAGCGTCTCTTTCTTTCCGTTTATGCTGAGTATTTTTGCATTCGTCTGAAGGGCGACTTGTAAATCTCTGGCGATCTCCTCCGATTGACGAACGCTGCCGCGGACGAGGGCCAGGTCTTCACCGAAGCGAATCGCCTCCTGCGGTCTTGCAGTTTTGAAGGACTTGGTCGTAGAAAGTACGTAGATCGATTCGAGCCAATTGGTCTTCCCCTGACCGTTTTGCCCGACGAGAATATTCAGGCCGCTTGTTGGAACAAGCGAACCCCGCAAATTGCGGAAATCCTTAACCTCCAGGGATTCGAGCAGCATAAAAAAATCTTAACATGTAACCGGTTCCCGCTCCGCCGATACCCGAAAAGCGTTCTTTTCGCCCAACCAGCGAAATTATTTCTGGATTAAATCCAAATTCCGAGTATATTTAAATAGAGAGTGTTGAACAATCTTTAACATTCCGATCCTTCACCCTTTCCACAATGCGCAGATCCTCGCTACTACTTTCTCTCCTTCTACTCGTCACCTCAGCGACGTATTCGCAGCAGGCGCTAAAGCCTGGCGAGGCGGCCCCTTCGTTTTCAGGACAATCTCTCGATGGCACAATGTACGATCTGGACCAACTCCACGGCAAGATAGTGGTATTGACGTTCTGGTCTACCCGATGCGAGATCTGTCACAGTGAGATACCTAACTTGAACCGCGTCGCGGACCGATACCGCGATAAGGATGTCGTTTTCCTCGGGGTCACGATGGATAACGAGGCAAAAATAAACCCCTATCTCAAACGCAATCCTTTTAACTTTAATATTCTGCCAAATAGTTTCGGCGTAATGCTGAAGTATGCGGACAAAGATCGGGCGGGAAATATCAATATGGGTTTCCCGGCGCATTTTCTTATTGATCGAAAAGGGATGATCGTACTACGGACCGACGGCTGGGATAAATCCGCGAACCTTGATTCGCAGATCGCAAGGCTATTGTCGTCCGACTAAGTTTTCTGAGGATTCTGGAATCCTCTCTCGTTCCCCGGCTGCTACTCACAGCCGGGGGTTTTTTTGCGTACCGCTTGGGGTTGTTAAGACCGAACTCGTGCGGTATATTTCTGTTTCGCGGTCCGGATCCGGACCGCTAACGGAGAGGTAGCCTAATTGGTAAGGCAGTAGTCTTGAAAACTACCGCGGGAAACTGCTTGCAGGTTCGAGTCCTGTCCTCTCCGCCATTTCCATTTTTCTTGGTCTACTTCCGCCTTTATATAACCACCCTAGGTATTGCCAACATCCTCGCTTTTGATATAGGCTGTCTTGACTGAATGGTGATTCATTCAGTGTAGGGATATATGGCCAAGAATTCAGCCGCCACCGCCCGAAACGGAGTAGCGGATAAACGCGAAGCGATCTTACGAGCTGCTACATCGGTCTTTGCCGAAAAGGGATTTTTTAATTCGAAAGTCGCTGACATCGCAAAGGCTGCGGGTGTTGCCGATGGGACGGTTTACCTCTACTTCAAGAACAAGGACGATGTTCTTCACTCGATCTTCGATCGCGCAATGGACGAGTTTATTGCGGAGGGTCGGCGTGAGCTAGCGACACTCGACAAGGCCGAAGCTAAGCTCCAGCGGATCGCGCAGTTGCATCTCGAACGTCTAAGCGCGGATCGCGATATGGCGATCGTCTTCCAGGTCGAGCTTCGCGGATCGATCAAGTTTATGCAGGAATTCTCAGCCGCCGGCTTTTCAGAATACCTGGACATCATTCGCGCAACTATCGAAGAAGGCCAGAAGACAGGGGTTTTTCGCTCGGATCTCAAACCGATAGTCGGCGCGAAGATGTTCTATGGCGCGCTTGATGAAATGGTCACGAACTGGATCTTATCGAGCAAGAAATACCCGCTGGCTCCAATGGCGGATGAGGTTTTGAAAATCTTCTTTGGAGGCCTGCTTGCGAAATGACCGGAACGGTCGACGATCCACGAGTCGGTATTCCAAAAAGGCAGCTGGGCCGCGGCAAGCCACTCTTTGAACGCGAACCGACTTCCCTTCCGGACCTCTTTCGTCAGGCCTCGGTCAAGAACAACCTATCAGACGCACTCAACTACAAGCACGGAGATGAATGGAAGCCGATATCGACCGGCGAGATGATCGAGCGGATTGAGAATATCGCGTACGGTCTCTATTCTCTCGGTCTTCGCAACGGCGACAAAGCGGCTATCCTCGCGGCTAATTCGCCCGAATGGACCTTCGCTGACGCGGGCTGTCAGTTCGCACGCATAATCGACGTACCGATCTATACAACTCTCGCACCCGCTTCGGTAAAATACATTCTCAACGACTCGAATACAAAGATCCTCTTCGTCGCCAGTAAGGCGGAATATGATCGGATCGCCGACGTCGTTACGGAATGCCCATCGATCGAGAAACTGATCTTTTTCGACGCGGATGGTATCGGTCTTGACCACGCGATCTCGCTCCTCGAACTGGGAGAAGCGGGCAAAAAGCTACGAGCCGAACAGCCCGGTCTTCTTTCAGAATTGTCCGACGCAATCCAGCCGCAGGACATTGCGACGCTTATTTATACGAGCGGAACGACAGGTGAGCCAAAGGGCGTGATGTTGACACACGCCAACATCATTTCAAATGTCCTCGACGCCGGCGAGAAGTACGATTTTTCAATTCACGACATCTCGCTCTCCGTGCTCCCGCTCACGCACGTTTTTGAACGCTCCGCGATGTATCTCTATATCTTTAACGGGATGTCGGTCTTTTACGCCGAGTCAATTGATAAGGTACCCAACAACCTTCGCGAAGTGCGTCCGACGATCTTTATAGGTGTTCCGCGCATCTTCGAAAAAGTTTACGCGAAAGCCAAATTGAAGGCTTCGCAATCAGGCGGCCTCAAAGAGAAGATCTTCGACTGGGCGATCGAGGTCGCAAAGGATTGCGCTCTGCGTAAGGAGACCCGCCAGGAGCCGTCATTCGTCCTGTCCTTAAAACACAAGATCGCAGACATCCTCGTCTACAAAAAGCTTCGCGAGTTTTTCGGTGGGCGACTTCGAGCTTGCATCACGGGCGGGGCAGCGTTGCCGGATGACATCTTTCTCATTTTTACCGGAGCCGGGATCACGATCATGCAAGGCTATGGTCTGACCGAGACGTCGCCCGTGATCACTTCGAATAATCCTTCCGGAGTAAAGCTCGGGACAGTCGGAAAGCCGATCCACAACATGCAGATCCGGATCGCGGATGACGGCGAGATCGAAGCGTTCGGACCGGGCGTGATGCTTGGCTATTACAACAAGCCAGAAGCGACCCGCGACGCGTTTACCGAGGACGGCTGGTTCAGGACGGGCGATATTGGTGAAATCGATAGCGAAGGTTTTTTGCGGATCACTGATCGGAAGAAAGAGCTGTTCAAGACTTCCGGAGGAAAATACATTGCACCTTCGCCGATCGAGCAGATGATCCGGTCGTCTCGTTTTGTCAGCCAGGCGGTGCTCGTCGGCAACGAGCGGAAGTTCGCTGCGGCTCTCGTCGTGCCAAACTTCGAAATGCTGGAATCGTATGTGAAGCTAAAAGGGCTGAATGCGAAAACGCCTGCCGAGATGTGCCGAAACGCTCAAATAATCGACTTGATCGAACGTCAGATCGATGCAGCGACACAGAATCTCGCCCGCTATGAAAAGGTGAAGAAGGTCGCCCTCCTCGAAAAGGAGCTTACCGTCGAGGGCGGGGAGTTGACCCCGACGCTCAAAATAAAGCGCCGGGTAGTCGAGGAAAAATTCAAGGATGTGATCGACGGGATCTACGCTGAGAACGCCTAGAATGGAATCGGGAGGCGATTCGGAATACCGATCACTGCTTCGAGCAGGATATCGCCAATAGATTTCTTTGCTTTATCCACTACGATGATGTCGAACGGCTGGAGCAAAACGTCCTTTTGCTGGCCCTTCTTTATTTGGTCGAAGTTGACAGCGATCAATTCGGGTTCTGGTGAGTCGGCTTTTCGCCGGCGAATCGTAACATTCTTCGACTTCGCTTCCCGGGTAATGCCGTTCGCCATCGCAACAGCCTGCGTCAATAACAAACCACCTTCAGGAAGGTTCAATTCGCCCGGCTTAACGACCTCACCCGTGATATAAACCGGAGCCGCTTTGTGGACCAGGATGACGTCGCCCGGAAAGATCTCGGGATTAGATCCTTCCTGCCCCTGCTTCAGGCTCGCAATGCTGTATGTTCGTGACGGAGCGCTGAGTCCGTTCTCACCGGCGATCTTCCAGTCTTCCGCCTGGTTAACTTCACCGCACATCGGCGGTCGGGTACGAAAAACGGTGATCATGCCACCACTCTTCTCTGACTCGCCACCAGCGACGGTAAGAAGCTCCAGCAGATATGCACGCCGATTCAAACTAAACTGCTGCTGTTGCCGCACCTCGCCATAGACACTTACCGGAGGACGGCTCTTTCTATCTGTGACGCGCAAACTGAGCTGGGGCGCCTTCAAATACTTCGAGAGGAGCTTTGTGACCTGGGCCCTCAAATCACTTTCCGAAAGGCATTTGGCCGCTACGGGGGCGTCGAAAAACGGGACTTCGATCTTGCCGTTCTCATCAACCGTAGTAACGAAATCAAATTGCGGTTCGCCCAGCACTTTACCTGTGATCTCGTCGCCCGGGCCGATCATATAGCCCTTTTGTGGTCCGGGATCGACCGGAGCTACCTGTCCCGAGGCCACGGCGGCAAAGGGGAACGCCAAGACTAACACTGCCAAAAAACGCAAATACATTAATAAACCTCAGGATGAATACCGCCAAAGAATAACCCACAAGTGCCTTTGATTCAAAATTTTGCTGATTTCGTTGCCCCGATTACGGCCCTTGCCGTCGACGACAATAATTGTTGACATATTTGCGGAGTGCAATGTAACTTCAACGTATATATAGATAGCTAAAAGCTCCAATTTTCAGGTGAACGAACATAATCAACTAACCGACCGGTTCTGGTTTTTGCGCCGTCCGACACAGTTTGTCGCCGACGTGACCATCTTGTGTGCTGCGTTCTTCATCGCCTATCTGCCGGCGGTCAACGTTCAGCTTGGCGAATTCTATGTTGACGTGATAATGCGGCAGCTGCCGTTCGTCGTGCTCATCCAATTTTCGTCGCTGTTCCTGGTCGGAGCATACTCGATCCTATGGCGATACGTAAGCATTGAAGATCTCAAGGTTTTTCTAAAAGGCGCCGTCATTTCAGGAGCGATTCTTACGGCGTTCCGGTTTCTGCTCATCTTTTCGGATTTTAACTTATGGCAGGTGCCGGTTTCCGTGATCGTGATCGACACGGTATTGGCTTTTGGCGGATTGCTGGGCCTTCGCGTGGTTCGCCGGTTCTTCTATGAGTTTGGGGAGAAGAACAAGGTCTTCGTCGGTAAGCATCGCACAAAGCGCAACCCGGCGTTGCTTGTCGGAGCCGGGCGAATGGGCGCTACTTTGGTCAAAGAGCTTAGCGGCCGACGTGACGCGGAGCTCGAGATTCGTGGACTTGTCGATGATGATCCGCGAAAACGCGGCGGCAGTGTCAGCGGTTATAAGGTGCTCGGTACGACCAATGACATACCTCGCCTCGTCGATGAATTGAGTATCAAGCAGATCGTTATCGCACTCGATGCGGCTCGGGGCATGGAGATCCGACGCATCATGGACATCTGCAGCTCAATTCCAGTGCGGGCGCGGATCGTCCCAAGTTTGAATGAGATCGCCACCGGACGCGTATCGGTCAGCCGCCTCCGCGACGTTCAGATCGAGGACCTTCTCGGGCGCGAACCTGTAAAGCTTGACGACGAGAATCTCCACGACTTTCTCACCGGGCGAACTGTGATGGTCACGGGCGCAGGCGGCTCGATCGGATCCGAGTTGGTCCGCCAGATAATCAATTACCGGCCTAAGTGTTTGCTGCTTGTCGAGCGTGCCGAATTCTTCCTTTTCCAGATCGGACGCGAACTGTCTGAAATGGAAGGTGTCGAGATCGTCTCCCTAATTGCTGATGTCGGCGACGAGCCGCGGATGACCGAGATCTTCGAGACGTACCGGCCCGAGGTTATTTTTCACGCGGCCGCACACAAGCACGTCCCGTTGATGGAAGTTAACGCGACGGAAGCGAT
>JANMUW010000502.1:0-16453 GCA_031392105.1 Acidobacteriota bacterium
GTGATCAATTGGCTGGTCGGCGGCTATTTGAAGGACAAGCCGTACAGCGAAACGTTTAGCGGGCTCGTCGCATGCGGCACGATAGCGATTTCGACTCTAGTTGCGTTCATGCTTGCGTTCGGGATCGGCACTTCGCATCCCGGAGCACTTGTTGGCAGTCAACCTGTCCTCGATCATATTTGGACGTGGGTCGAGGTCGGCGGTTTCCGCGCCGATTTCGCACTTGGCATGGACCGCCTCAGTGGCATCTACGCGCTTTTCGTAACGTTTGTAGGTCTTCTCATACACATCTTTGCGACGGGATACATGCATGGCGATAAAGGCTTCTACCGCTTTTTCGCTTACCTGAACCTGTTCATGTTCTCGATGCTGACGCTCGTGCTGGCGGACAACTTCCTACTGATGTTCGTCGGATGGGAAGGCGTCGGTCTCTGCTCGTACTTGCTGATCGGTTACTACATCAAACGTGACGAAGCACGCGAAGCAGCCAAGAAAGCTTTTGTCATGAACCGCATCGGTGATTGGGGTGTCCTGATGGGGATCTTCCTTATCTTCACGCTGACAGGTTCGATCTCGTTCTTCGACAAGACGGTCGACGGCCAACAGGTCCACAGCGTTTTCACCTTTGTTCTCGAGAACATGTCCGCCGAGCCGTTTACGTGGGGAGCGATCTTCGCTGGCGGACTGACCTCTATCGGCGTTCTGCTATTTATCGGTGCTACGGGAAAGTCGGCGCAGATACCGCTTCTCACATGGCTCCCCGATGCAATGGCAGGCCCGACTCCGGTCTCGGCGCTCATCCACGCTGCTACGATGGTGACCGCCGGTGTTTACCTGGTTGTTCGCTCAAACGCCATCTACCAACTTTCGCCGACTGCGATGTGGATCATAGCCGTTATCGGTGCGGCGACGGCGATCTTTGCCGCATCGATCGCAATCGCGCAGAACGATATTAAAAAGGTGCTCGCGTACTCGACCGTTTCGCAGCTCGGATTCATGTTTCTCGCCGCGGGCGTGGGTGCATTTACCGTCGCGATCTTTCACGTCATGACGCATGCATTTTTCAAAGCCCTGCTGTTTCTCGGCTCCGGTTCGGTCATTCACGGAATGCACCACGAGCAGGACATGCGTCGGATGGGCAATCTGAAAAAGTACATGCCCATCACATGGATCACGATGATAATGGGTTGGCTGGCGATCTGCGGGATCCCGATCTGGGCCGGGTTCTTCTCAAAAGACGAGATCCTCTACAAAACCTTTGCCGCAGACCGCTATTTCCCTGCAGGAGCGTTCCCCGGCGAAGAGGTGCTGTGGGGAGTGGCGGTGTTGACAGCGATCCTGACGGCGGTCTATATGACCCGCATGATGGTGATGACTTTCTGGGGCAAGGAGCGTTTTCATGAAGACCTTCATGTCGCCGCCGTTCACGACGACCACGATGAATCGCATGACAGTCATGACGATGACGAAGAGGAGCATCATCATACTCTGCCGGCCGATTTCAAACCTCACGAATCGCCCTGGGTGATGACCGTACCGCTGATCATTCTCGCCTTCCTTTCAACTGTCGGTGGCTTGATCGGAGTTCCGTATGCGATGAGTTCGCTGATTGGAGTGAAAGATGCGAACGCATTCGAACACGTCCTCGATCCCGCGATCGCGGAAACGGAAATGCCGACGGCGGTCGCCGCCCGTGAGGCTGCCGAATCTCACGCTCCCGAGGTCGTCAACAAAGAACGCCTGCTTGCCCTGCTCTCAGTCGTCGTCGCCGTCCTTGGTATGGCGATCGGATGGTTTGCTTTCCGAAGCCAGCCGCTGCGAAAGATGCCAAAGATCCTCGAAGACAAATGGCGCATCGATGAGCTTTACAACGGTTACATTGTCGATCCGATCACGAACCTCTCGCGCGACGGCCTGTGGAAAGGTTTCGATCTCGGCTTCATCGACGGAATTGTTAACGGCATCGGTTATTTTGTAACCGAGGCGGGCAAGGGACTGCGACAAATACAGGTAGGATTCGTCCGGAGCTACGCCGCAATTATCTTGCTTGGTGCACTCGCGGTGCTTGGGTATTTTATTTATTACGGTTTGAAGTTAGTTGGATAGTGGTTCGTTGTTCGTGGATCGTTGCGAAGAACCGCGACGAACTACGATCAACTAACAACGAACAATAAAATGGATTTTATCTCGGAAAATCTTTTAACGATTCTGATCCTGTTTCCAGTCTTCGGTGCGGTTGCAGTAATCGCGCACCAGATGTTCTGGAAAGAGGAGAGCCAACTAAAATGGCTGACGCTCGGATTCACTATCGTAAATTTGTTGTTGTCGCTGATCCTCGTCATCGGTAAAGGTTCGGCCGCGACGAGTGGGTTCTTTTTCGACACGAACACGCCGTGGATCAAAGCAATCAACTCGAACTTCCACTTTGGCGTGGATGGCTTGAGTCTCTGGCTCGTCGTCCTGACGACGTTCATCATGCCGATCTCGATCCTCTCGACCTGGCACGCGGTCGAGAAGCGGCCGACGGCGTTCTACGCTTTCTTGCTCTTGCTCGAGTCGGCGATGATCGGTGTTTTTGTGTCGCTCGATCTGCTCGTTTTCTATCTTTTCTTCGAAGCCTCGCTTGTACCGATGTTCTTCCTGATCGGGATCTGGGGCGGCAAGAACCGCATCTATGCGGCCGTGAAGTTTTTCATCTTCACAATGCTCGGCAGTCTTTTGATGCTGGCGGCAATAATCGCGCTTTACTACTTGCAAGCTGACGCGACGGGCACGGGATCTTTTGATTACGTCACGCTGCTCAATTCGCTGAAGCTCGGAAATCTGGTGTTTGCCGGCTCAACTGGAACGCTACTTTTTCTTGCATTCGCGCTGGCGTTTTCGATCAAGGTTCCTCTGTTCCCGTTTCACACGTGGCTGCCCGACGCTCATACCGAAGCACCGACCGCCGGTTCGGTCATACTCGCCGCTGTTCTCTTGAAAATGGGAACGTACGGCCTGATGCGTTTTTGTTTCACGCTGTTTCCGGAAGCAAGCCGTGAGTTCGCTCCGCTCTTCATCGTGCTCGCGATCATCGGGATCATTTACGGCGCTCTCGTCGCGATGGTACAGCCCGACGTAAAACGTCTCGTTGCGTATTCGTCGGTCGCTCACATGGGGTTTGTCATCCTCGGTATGTTCTCGTTCACTGAGATGGGGATGCAGGGCGCTCTGTATCAAATGCTGAATCACGGCGTTTCGACAGGAGCTTTGTTCCTGCTGGTGGGTTTCATTTACGAACGACGTCACACGCGACAGATATCAGACTTTGGCGGCCTCGCGAATGTGATGCCGATCTATGCGACGATCTTCGTGATCACGGCGATGTCGTCGGTCGGGCTTCCCTTCCTGAACGGATTTGTCGGCGAGTTCCTGATCATGATCGGGATGTGGCAATCACACGCTCTCGATGCGGTGACTTGGCTAAACTGGAACTGGAATTACGTCGCGACGATGCTTGCCGGAACCGGTGTGATCTTCGCCGCCGTCTATCTGCTCTGGATGATCCAGCGCGTATTTTTTGGAAAGGTTACGAAAGAGGAGAACCGATCGCTAACGGATCTTAGCTGGCGCGAGATCGGGCTGATCACGCCTCTGATTTTGTTAATGGTTTATATGGGTGTCTATCCCAAACCTTTTCTTGATACTTCGGAAGCGTCCGTCAAGGCGATCCAGGAACGTGTTGTTCACCAGGCCGGTGGAACAGTTGCTGAAAGTTCTCGGATTGAGAGGTGAGGATTTGCTAGGAAGAACGGGGGGCAAGCCCGCCTTCCTGACCTGCGAATTTTGTTAGGTCGCTGAAAAGACGTTACGTCGAACTCACCATGTAGATACACCTGCCTATGCAATCACATTCGCAGGTCGGGAAGGCGGGCTTGCCCCCGCTCTTGGTAACGAGACAGATTGGTTTTCTATGGAATTAGTTACTCCGAACGTAAGCATCTCAATAATCCTGCCGGAGCTGATCGTGGCCTTCGCCGGGATCGCAGCGATGCTTTACGACAGTTTCTTCCCGAAGGATCGCACAACGACGGGCGTTATTTCCCTGGTCGGCCTGGTTCTTTCCGGCGTTTTGCTCGCAATGATGTGGAGCACTCCGCAACCTGCGGGATCGTGGAGCGGGATGATCGCTCATGACAATCTGCGACTTGGTTTCTCGTTCGTATTTCTTCTCGTTACAGCGATGACTATTCTTGTGTCGACCGTTTGGGTCGAGCGCGAGAATGTTCCCGTCGGCGAGTATCATGCGTTGTTGATGTTCGCGACGTTCGGGATGATGTTGATGGCGTCGGGTAACGACCTGGTCGTGATCTTTCTCGGCCTCGAGACTTTGTCGATAGCGACATATGTCATGTGCGGACTTCGCCGCGGTGACCTGAAGTCGAACGAATCCGCGATGAAGTATTTCATTCTCGGCTCGTTCGCATCGGCGTTCTTGCTGTACGGGATGGCCCTTGTTTACGGTGCGACCGGCTCGACGAACATTCCCGAGATCGCGGCCCGCGTTTCGAATGCAAATTTCCCCGCGTTGCTGCTGGTCGGCGGAGCAATGATGGTCATCGGATTCGGTTTCAAAGTCGCAACCGCTCCGTTTCATATCTGGACACCGGATGTGTACGAAGGAGCTCCCACTCCGGTCACCGGTTTTATGGCCGCCGGGCCGAAGGCCGCCGCGTTCGCATCGTTCATCCGTGTCTTTGTTCTCGGATTTCCGCTTGTCGCGGGTGTACAGGCTTCGGGATATTTGCATGATTCGTGGATGACGGCACTGACGGTGATGGCGATCCTCTCGATGACGGTCGGTAACGTCGTGGCCATCATGCAGACGAACGTGAAGCGAATGCTCGCATATTCGTCGATCGCTCATGCGGGGTACGCGATGGTCGGATTTATAGGAGCCGGGGCCGCGAAATCGACAATCGCACGAGACGAAGCGATCGCATCCGTTGCGTTCTACATGTTGACCTACGCGGTCACAAATCTTGGGGCGTTCGCAGTGGTCACGCTTCTCGGCCAGAAGAATGACCGTCGCACCGACTTCGAAGATTACAACGGTATCGGGTTCAAATCACCTGTACTTTCATTCACGCTGTCTCTGTTCATGCTTAGCTTGCTGGGTCTGCCCTTGACTGCAGGCTTTATGGGAAAAGTGATGGTGTTCCGGCCGGCTCTGGAAGCTGGCAGCACGATGCTTACCCTGCTCGTCGTCGTCGCTGTCGTCAACACCGCGGTTTCCGCGTACTACTACCTCCGGCTGATCGTCGTGATGTTCTTCCGCGAGCGAACTTCAGATTGGCATGAGCCCAAGATTCCTTTCGGACTCGCGGCGGCGCTGGTCATCGCTGTCATCGGCGTATTGTATCTCGGTATTTTTGCGGGTGGGGTTATCGAGAGATTTTCGCAGCCCCCGCATGGTGTAGGCATAGCGTCCAAATAACCGTCCGATGTTTCAAGAAGTGGACATCAGTACGTGGGAGCGAAGAACGACGTACGAATTTTTTCGCGACTACGAAGATCCTTTCTTTAACATTGCAGCGAACCTGGATGTTACTCGCCTCTATCGATTTTGCAAAGATAACGGCCTTGCATTCTCACTTGCCGCGCTATTCCTCTCGCTTCAAACAGCAAATGAGATACGTGAGTTTCGGCTCAGGATAGTTGATGGGGCCGTGATTGAATATGCCCGCGTCGAAGCAACTCAAACGATCCTGAATGACGACGAGACTTTTTCGTTTTGCTACTTTCCAATGCAGGACGATATTTTCGAATTCGATCGAACAGGTCGTGTCGCCCGCGAAAAGTACAAGACACTGAAAACGTTCGATGTTGAATCGGATCGCGTCGATCTGATCTACTACTCCGCCATTCCCTGGATTTCGTTTACGAGCTTCAAGCACGCGAGCAACCAGAATAAGCGGCAGACGGTCCCGCGAATGGTATTCGGGAAGATCTTCGAAGACGGCACGACCCGGAAGATGCCGTTTTCCGTCGAGGTCCACCACGCCCTTGTCGACGGTATTCATGTCGGAAAGTTCTTCAATCTGTTCCAGGCAAAACTAGATTCCGTTTGAGGATCAGCACCAGAACTCTCTTCTTTAATGAACGAAGACCTTGAACCACAAAGCGAGTCTCTCGCCGACATCTACGCGCAAAAGGTTCGCGCATCGAGGACCCGCTCGTGCATGCTCGAGATTCCCGAACGCGAGAACGATGTCCAAATTCTCCACACGCTTCTCGGGATCGAGCTGAAAGTCGGACGTCGACGTTTCGCTTGTCCGGATCTCGCGACAGCCCGGTACATGCGTGTGTTTGCCAGGCTCGGATGCCGGGAGTTCGCGATTCCTTACGACATTACACGCATCTCCAACCTGGCCGACGAGCTCGAAACCGCATGGCAGCGATCGCTTTTAATCATCGAAACCTACCATACCCTTCCGACGCCCCGCCAACGGAGTCAGAACCGGAGCCGGCTGCTAAAAGCAATCCGCTTACAGATCTCAGAGATTGGCGCAGGCGACAAAATGCCGGAATTCAAACAATCGACCAAACAAAGGGAGACTTGATATAATCATCGTAGTTTCGGAGATCCATGTTTCGATTTCCGAAGATTGTTAGCTAGAATTAGCACTTATGTTTGACGCCGCGGTCAAAACAAATATTTCTGAAGAGTTACCGTTTCCTTACAACGGACGGGCATTCTGTCGTTACGAGCCTATCGAAAAACGGATCGGACACGCTAGCGTCCTGATCGTGAACTGTCTTCTTCGCTACGAGTCGGACCTTTCACCGCTTGCTGTTGCGGAATGGAACGACACGATAGAGACAAAATTGCGCTTTGAACGGAAAGTCTCGTCACTCGCCTGCAACAACATCGCGCAGAATGTGATTCGCCTCGTCCAGAATCCAAAGACGTTGACGGTTCATCTATCGGAAGTCGCCCAGGCCGTAAAGGATTTCAATCCGGACGCGATAGTCCTTAGCGGGACGTTTAGCGACTTTGATTACTACAACCAATCTCACCTCGAATCGTTCCGAAAATTCATAACGCAGACCAAGGTCCCCGTTCTCGCTATTTGTGGTGCTCACCAGCTCGTCGGCGCTTCGTTCGGTGCTCAACTGAAAACGTTGGACGATCTCGAACTAGGCGAGAAGCGCGGCGACCGTGTCGTTGAATATCAATACCGGTTCGTCAAGATCGTCGATAAGCAGGACCCGATCTTTGAGGGAAACGAAGATCAGTCTTCAGGTATCTGGCAGGATTACACAAAGGAAGACCACATCCTGCGCGTCTGGCAGAACCACGGCGTGCAAGTTGACGGGGTACCCGAGGGGTTCAAGCTTCTCGCAACGTCATATCTTTGCAAGAACCAAATGATGGTCAAGCGTTCGGACGGACAGCTGATCTACTGTGTTCAGTTCCATCTCGAAAAATCGTTCGAAGACTGGTCATCGAATCCGACCCGATGGGAACACCCGAACGAGTCTCGCGACGGACGGGTCCTGTTCGAGAATTTCCTCGGCCTCGCATTGGAACACCTGCCGCATTAAAATAAAAAAAGCGACCTCGATCTCGAGGCCGCTTTTTTTATTGACTACGCCGTTCCCTCTACTTTTCAACGACACCGAGAACGTTGTTGCTGACGGCTCCGAGGCCACTATTCTGGTTATCAGAGTTGTACCGGATCGTCGAATTACCACCACCGCTCGTGTTCCACTGAGGTGCCAGAAAGTTAGCACCCGACGCAGGGTTCGTGTTTCCCGCTACACTGCTGTTCAAGTACGGTGCTACGACGATGTTTCCCTGGATAGTACCGTTACCGCCACCACTTCTGAGAACACCTCCAGAGCCTGTTACGATGATCAATCCGTGCCAGTCAAAGTTACCGCGAAGAGTCAGTCGGCCCGTCACGATCAAAATACCGCCTCCTGCTATCGGACCTAATTCGCAATCACCATCGCAGAACGTGATCCCTGTTCCTGTCGCATTGTTACCCCATGACGTTGGCTCCGTATTCGTAAACACCCGGCCCGTCGCATTGCTCGGATCGTAGGAGTTGAGTGCGGTCTGATAAAGGGTGTTCACCACCTGATCGAGGGCTGCCGGACTTGATAACCAGGGCGGCACCTCATTCGAAACATTCGCCGGTGTACCGGCAACCGTGGTATTCAGCCTGTTCCCAAAGCCATCGGTCACTGCATCGAGGTTAGGATCCTCGCATGGATTGAACGAACAATCGGGCGGATGAGTTGTTCCGACGGGTGGAATGATGTCTGTCGATCCCGTCGCCATATCTATTCCCGAATATTCCATCGCGTTTGAATTTCCAGGATTAAAAGTAAACGTGCCGTTTGAGGCACTCGGAGGTCCGACCATCGTCAGAGTTGCCGGGGCTCCGAGGCCGTTGAAATAGTTATTCAAAACTATCGCCTCAAGTGTCTTACTCGATCCGCGCGGTCCAAAGCCAGTAGATTGAACACGCAGCCGGATCGGCTCGGGCGGCGAAATGGTTCCCTGGATCTTGTTTTCGGCTCCCGCTGTACTTCCGATCATTCGAGCTTGGTATCCAATGGGAGGATTATTAACATCCAGGTCCATATGGGGACCCGGCAAGCCGGTCCACGCTGGATAACTCCCGTTCAATGTGCTGCCAAGATCGAGCACAAAGTCGCTGCCGCCGAGATCGTATGTTTTCGAATCGAAAATAACGTTCGGAACCTCGTTTGCAGCGGCCGGCTCAATATATCCGCGAATCAATCGGGTCGCGGGATAGGGCACGGACATGTATACACCGATCTCAAATCGGATCAAACGTGTAACTGCAGCTCCGCCAGAAGTACCTGTCGTCACGACAAAGCTACCCCAGTCTGTCGGCGCGACCGTACCTGGTGCGACGCTAAGACTGGATTGTATTTTAGGAACATAACGAACCCGGGTCATATTCGCCCCAGAGCCGAACGTGATCTGTTGAGCGTCACCGGCATCGTGATCGAAGAATCTTCCCTGCGTAACGTACGAGATTATGTTTCCGGTGTTGTCAGGGTCGGTTATCGACAAGTTGAACGCGTTATAGTTAGCGCCGGGGCCGATGACGTAAAAGGGCGAATTCGCCGCCGTACCCGAATAATTCAGAATTCTCGACATTCGAGCGACGCCGCTGGCATCCGTAGATCCGTTCGAGGTCAACATGCCAACGGCCTTAGAAAACGTGATCCGGTTTAGTTTATGGTCTTCATAGATCGGGGTGGCGCCTTGCATCGTCGCATACAACGGGCTCGGTTTGACACGGCAGCCGTCATGGGATCCTCCGGAAATAGCGGGCGTGCATTTATAGCGCAATACGTCGACAAACGACTGAATACCGTTTTCCGCTGCGTTATACGCTTGCTGCTCCGCCGTGGCGTCGGTAAAGTTCCAGGCATTCACCGAGGTTTCGAGAATTAGCCCCGCCGAAAGCGCGAGCAAAAGAAACGAGACCAGCATTGCCATTATAAGGGCTGCACCTTCCTCGCCTTTCCGAGATCTCTGCGTTGTTACAACTATATTTTCCATTTTCCTGCTCCCGATCTGTATATCCACGACAACTTAGTACTGCCGCAGCATATAGTTTGAATTTCTCAAAGTTACATCCGAAGTGAACGTAACAACCTGGTTGTCAGGCTGGCCCGCCACCGGGTCCAACTGAACCACGACAGTTAGCCTCACACGGCCTGTCGCTGACGTGGGGGTGGACGTTTCGGTGACTGTTGAACTACTCGACGTATAGTTAAAGTACGAAAGGGTGACGTTACTTATCTTATTAACGACAACTGAGGTCTCCGGTCCACCAAGGGCATAGGGGTCGTAACGGACGATCGACTGTGTCGCGGTATCGAAGAAAAATGTAATGTCTTCGCCCGGCCCATTTGTGTTAATGACCGTATCGCCCGCGGAGGGTGAATAGTTTCCGACGTTATCGAAATTTGACCGAACGCGGATCCGGTTTGCGCCGGAATCTGAAACCACGATGCCGTTGCTGGGAATCTGGCTAGTCGAGTCGGTAAATATTCCGAACCCTGAGTTAGCGATCTCTCGTGTCATTACATTGAGAGCGGCCTGCGCCGAAACCAGCGCATCAGCCTTCCTGCTTTCGCGTGCCCTTACACTTGTCGACCGGAAAACTATGGTCGAGATGACGCTAAGAAGGATAAGCGTTACGGTCATGCCGATTAGTAATTCGATCAGAGAGAAGCCTGAACTTCTTGATCTTTTTGATCCTGAATTCTGCATATTCACCTTAGTTACCAACTGTACGTCGTATTACCACCCTCGCCGGAATAGCCATTTGCCATCCGGGATTCGGTGCCGCCATCTCTACCTGCACCGTTATTTCCTTTTGTCGCGAGAAGGTGGCGGTCGGAGGATCCGCCGGAACCGTATCGTAGGTACCAGCGGCATTGAAGGGATTGTTATCGACCCAGGTTCTGACTAGGAACTTGCCCCCGTTCGGAGCATCTACGGTACAAGCGGGTTTCGCACCGCCGCTGATATCGCGTTGTGCGTCCGCTCGACACGCTCCGGTGCCCGGCAATGGAGCTGAGTCAACTCCCGTGGGTGTGAACTTGGCAGCTCGGAGGCGTTCTACTTCCTCCTGGAGAATGGCAAGATTCTGGGCCCGCGAGGCGTTACCGGCGTTATAGATGATCGAATAGTTGATCGCCTGCATCGCTCCGAGCATAGCGATCATAACGACTATCATCGCTATCACCGTTTCGATCAGGGTGAACCCCCGGTTCGAATTTCGGTTATCTTTAAGATCTGTCTCCATACTTATTCTCACTGCTTAATTTCAGAATTGGGTATCATCCACACTACTTACACATTCCGTTCCCCTGAATAAAGAAAGGCGGTCTGCAGTCGCACGCGGGCGGCACACCTGGACGCTCGTTTCTTACGCATACTGGCAAAGGTGTCGGTGTCGGGGTCGGTGTCGGTGCGGGTGTTGGAGTAGGCACCGGTGTCGCCGTCGGAACTGGTGTCACCGTCGGAATTGGTGTCGGCGTCGGAGTTGGAGTCGCCGTGGGTGCCGGAGTCGGAGTGGGGGTTGCCGTAGGCGAAGCGATTGGTGTCGGATATGGTGTCGGCGTCGGCGGAGTTCCCATCCATACGGCCAAGCGGTCGTTAATTCCCCAGGTGCTGTTGACGTTCGATACTGTCGGCGCTCCGAAGGTCGGCATAGATTCGGTGCCCATCATCAAGGCGACTGTTCCTGTTGGCGAAACGAAAACCGAACTTGAGTTTGTATCCGTTACCGTCGCGCACGGCAATTCGCAAAAAACTGTAGGCGTTTGCGCCGCCACTGGAGATGCACACGAGCCGGAGATCGATTCTCCGCGATGATCGAAGCGGATCGTCATCGGAAAAGTTCCCGGAGCCTCTATGATCGTTACATTCCGGATCCCTACGTCGACTATGCGCGACTCGGTAGCTGGATCGAGCGTCCCATTCTGATCTAAGTCAGTGATATACCGAAACGAGGACGCATTCACAATCTCGACGCGCCCCATGTCTGCACAATTTGCAGGACGCCTTTTCATCGAATCAAAACGAGACCGTTCAAGGGCAACCTTGAATTCCCTCGCTACAGTCTGGCGGGCGATTACATCGTGTGATTTACCCAGACCGAGAATTGCAAATGTCACGATTATCGCAATGATCGAAAGTACGACTACCGTCTCGATAAGGGAGAACCCGCTTTGCGTTGTGCTTCGGATATTACTCATTGTTTTATGTTGTTCGGAAGATCGGCTAGAGAGTGAACCAGACGGGAGGCGAATGCCCATTAAATTACTACCACGTATCGTGGAACACCGTCAAGCATTGTTGATTTCTGTTAAATCTTCTTGTCACTATGGACACCATGTCGCAATGTGCCCATACATAGAAAAATCCGGATGACTGGGAAATTCCAGCAATCCGGATAAATAAATTGAAGTTTTAACTATTTCTTAATCAAAACACTGCTGGGGTACATTTTCCATCGTGTTGACAATGAGCATATCGACGACTGCGTTGAAATCGCCCCCGGTCTCTTCAAAGACCTTCAATTGATCATCGGCTGAGGTGCCGCGCTCAAGGATCGTATGGATGTGTTCGATCTCTTTTCGAGAACCAAGATCGTCCAGCACGTCGTCGACAAAATCCAGCAATTCGCGAATCAGATCCTTTACCGGAACCTCTTTCTGCTTCCCGAGATCAAGCAGTTTTCCGTCCAGGCCGTATCGGATCGCCCGCCATTTGTTCTCTTGGATCAGCCGTCGATGGTAAAGGCGAAAACCAAGATTCTTGTCGATCAGCACGGTTAGCTTTGCTACGATCGCTTGAAACAAAGCTGCGACCGCAATCGTGTCGTCGACCCTTGTGGGAATGTCACAAATGCGAAACTCGAGCGTTGGAAACAGATGATGGGGCCGGATGTCCCACCAGATCTTCGAACCGTCCTGGATGCAGTTCATCTTAATCAGAAGATCAAGATAGCTTTGATACTGTTGGAACGATTCAAAATGGTCGGGTATCTCGGTTCGAGGAAACTTCTTGAATACTTCGCACCGATACGATTTGAGTCCGGTATTGAAGCCAAGCCAGAACGGAGATGATGTGGTCATTGCCAATACGTGCGGCAAAAAGTAACGCGCGGCATTCATTATATGAATGCGCCGGTCGACCTCCGGAACACCTACGTGAACGTGGACACCGAAAATGAGCAGTGAACGAGCGACCATCTGTAGCTCGTCGACGAGGAGCTTGTAGCGGTCTCCGTCGTAAATCTCCTGTTCCGACCACTTCGAAAATGGGTGCGTCGAAGCCGCTACGATCGCCATTCCCTTTTTCCGGGCCAGCGTAGAGATAATACAGCGGAGCTTCGAAATATCCTCGCGCGCCTCCTGAATGTTCGCGCAGACACCCGTTCCGACTTCGATCATCGACTGGATCATTTCCGGCTTTATCTTCTCACCGAGAAGAAGCTTGCCTTCATCCAGGATCTCCGAAACGTGCGACTTCAACTCGCGGGTGTTCGGATCGACGATCTGGAATTCCTCTTCGATCCCGAGGGTAAATTGGTCGAACATACTATTAGCCATCTGGTTTCCGGCGAACGTAACAGAAACGAACTGCTCCGTAAAGGTTGAGTAATTCTAACCTATTTTTGGTTTGATAAATAGATTCGGTGGCGGCTTTCGCTCTCACTTTCACGGCGATTTACTTTGCTTTTTTCAATATGGCAAGTTACCATGAAATCTCGTTAAAACTTAGCCTAGTATCTGCAATTTACGTTACAATAAGCTTTATTTTTAATCCTTTATCTCGAGCTTTATTTTATGGGCTTTTCGACAATTGCAATTCACGCTGGAAACGAGCCTGATATTGCGACCGGTGCCGTGAGCGTACCGATATACCAAACCTCAACATACGCCCAGGAAGGACTCGGAAAACACAAGGGATTCGAATACGCCCGGACTCAGAATCCAACCCGTCTTGCCCTCGAGAAGAACATCGCCGCCCTTGAAAACGCGAAATTCGGTTATGCGTTCGCTTCGGGAATGTCTGCGATCGACACGGTACTAAAACTCGTCAAAGGCGGTGAGCACGTAATTCTTGGGGACAACACTTACGGCGGTACATACAGGCTGTTCAGCCGCATACTGGTGGATTACGGGATCCAATTCGATCTCGCCGACACATCCGACGTCGCAAATCTCGAGAACGCGTTCAAGCCGAATACGAAGATGGTCTTTGTCGAGACACCGACAAATCCCGTGATGACCGTGACGGATCTTCGAGAAGTTTCAGATCTTGCACACACACGGGGAGCCAGGGTCGTTTGCGACAACACGTTTTTGTCACCGTACTTTCAAAAACCTATCGATCTTGGCTGTGACATTGTGGTGCACTCAACAACCAAATATTTGAACGGACATTCTGACAGCGTTGGTGGATTCGTCGCTTTGAACGATGAGAAAGACGCGGAATGGATCAAGTTCGTTCAAAACGGTGTTGGTGCGATACTGTCGCCGTTCGACTCCTTTCTCGTCCTACGCGGAACGAAAACGTTGGCGGTAAGAATGGAAGCCCATGACAAGAACGGTCGTGTCGTCGCCAATTTCCTGGCCGAACATCCGAACGTGCAGAAAGTATATTATCCCGGTCTGGTCTCACACCCGCAGCACGAATTAGCTAAGAAGCAGCAGACAGGTTTCGGCGGAATGGTTTCTTTTGAAACAGGGTCGATCGACAATGCAAGAAAAGTTTTGGAAGGCGTAAAGCTTTGCACTTTGGGTGAAAGCCTTGGGGGCGTCGAATCGTTGATATCCCATCCCGCTACGATGACCCACGCATCCGTTCCGGTCGAAACGCGGAACAGGCTTGGAATTACGGATGGACTCGTGCGGATCTCAGTCGGCATTGAAGACGTCGAAGATATTATTGAAGATTTGGATCAGGCACTGAATTAGTTTCTGGTTTCTAGTTTCTGGTTTCGAGTGAATCCCTTCTCACGAACCAGAAACGAGGAACTAGAAACCAGAAACTAGCTACTTATGTTAACTGTTGAGATACACGCTACATCCCACGTCGGTCGAGTTCGACGCGGCAACGAAGACAACTATCTTCTTCTGAATATTTCGCGCTCGCGTGCGTGGACGAGCGAACAGACCGATGGTGAATTCGTGATCGAAAGTCAGGAGTTCGAAGTTGACGAGAATGGAGTTGTGCTCGCCGTTTCTGACGGTATGGGTGGCGCCCTCGCGGGGGAGGTCGCCAGCAAGATGGCCGTTGAGAGCGTCAGCGAGAAACTACTCGATGACGAAGACACAGACGCTACACTCACGCCCGAAGGTCATCAGTATAATTTGATCTCCAAGTTGTACAACGCGACGGTATATGCGAACTATCTCGTCCATCAACAGGGCCGCACCGATCCGCAATTTCAAGGAATGGGAGCGACTTTTACGGGCGTGGGAGTCACACCCGAGGGCGTCGATATCATTCAGGTGGGCGACAGCCGGGCCTATTTAGTTCGCAACGGAAAGATCTACCAGATCACAAAGGACCAGTCTCTCGTCCAGCAGCTCATCGATGCTCAACAGATCTCTGCCGAAGAAGCCGAAACGCATACGTTAAAGAATGTGATCCTGCAGGCTCTTGGAGCCCAAAACGAGATCTATCCGGTGTCGGCCCGGCTTACTGCTAGCCAGAATGATGTTCTTCTCTTGTGCAGCGATGGACTTTCTAATAAGGTTTCGGCGGCGAACATGCAAAAGCTCGTGATCGAGAACCTGGAACAACTCGAATTGGCCTGTGCTGGGCTGGTTAAGGAAGCAAATGAGAACGGTGGCGAAGACAACATCACCGTAATTCTTGCAAAGCTAACCGGTGATACTTTGACTGTGGCTAATGCGGACGAAGTAAAGCTCGAATTGATCGATCTGGGAAATATCCACGACACGGCCGATCAGGACACGGACACGGCCGAGATGCTCTAATCCCCCCGCCATTCGGGAAGCTCATTCAAAACCGGCCTCACATAGATCGACGAGCCCTTCACTATCACGACCTCAACTTTTTCACCTTCGGTCAGCTCCGTTTCTCCGTCGATCGGGAAAGCGGTCCAAGTCGAACCGTAAACTTTCACCGCCCCTTCTTTCAGCGCACCCTTACTCGCGATCGTTACCGTTCCGATCTGGCCCGGTAGCGAGTCGACGCCCATCTTGACTGAGTCCTCATCCCGATGCGAAAGGTAGTTGGAAAATATTGTTCTCGACATCGCCGTCAGTGCGATCGATACAATTGCGAACACTAGAAATTGAAGCAGGAACCCACCGCCGACCATTCCGACAAAGGCCGCAGCGATCGCTCCGATCCCGAACCAGAACAGAACGAAGCCAAGCGTGAACACTTCGGCGATTATCAAAGCTACGCCGAGCACGAGCCAAAATATCCAAGCAAGTTGTTCCATCAGGTGTTCAGCGAGTGTTTTTTCGAATGATATCACACAGGATGTCGTATCGCGTTTCATCCGGCGATTATGATAATCTCGATTCGTGCTGGGGTGGCGGAATTGGTAGACGCCCAGGACTTAAAATCCTGTGCCCTTAGGGGCGTACGGGTTCGATTCCCGTCCCCAGTACCAATCTACTCCATTTATTTACACCTACTTATGGGCCAGCCTAAAACAAAAGGGTGGCCATTATTTTTTCTAAGATCATCCAGGGCGGAATTTGGGGGCGATTTTCTGTGAGATGACTTTTTCCGGCCACAGATGACTTGGTTCGCTATCGCCTGCCTACGATATGAACCCAACTCCAGTTGAAATAAACCCGCGAATTCTTACAACCAATATTGATCTTGATGCTGGCACCGCGCCCTGGATCTTGCCTT
>JANMUW010000507.1:0-2842 GCA_031392105.1 Acidobacteriota bacterium
GCTCTTGTTCTGGCTTCCGGGATCGTCGGGGCGGTCCTCGGCGCGATCCTGTCACCATTCGACCTTCCGGGTATGGGAAATCTTCCGGCTAAGTTCATTGGATCGCTCTTTGCGTTTTACCTTTTTGTAGTATTTTCTTGCGTCCTCGGCTACGCCCTGTTCAAGAAGTCAGATAAGCTGGCGATTCAGACATAGAGTCCGTCGCGTCGCTACCTGAATCGGTTCTTTCGCGTTGATTCGCGTGATTCGTGGCTTGCTTATGAAAACCGAACCACGAATCACACCAAACACACGAACGAGCCCGACATTACAAACATACAAGCGCACGCAGTCATAACTGGAGGCTTCCGTGTTCTTTTCTTTCCGTGTGTTCTGTGGTTAGAAAAGGTCGCGAACCATTTGACCACGGAACACACCGAAAACACGGAGAAGAAGGCTCGGGAATCCGGAGGTGTTTCGGCCGTTAATCGGGATACAAATACACGAAACGGCACTAAACCCACCGGACGGACCCGACACTCTTTCCAGACGATACATACTCTTAAACTCGCACGCTGTTGTTCAGCGTGCGATATTTTTTTATACTCGGAAGTTTGGAATAGCCTGGGCTTTACAACGGAATTATATCTATGGCATTTTTCTGGCGGCGAAATAAGGAAGACAAGTTCTCTTCATCCGTCCTTGGCCTCGACAAATCAATCGAGGAGCTCAAGGCACAGGAGGAGGCGGTTGAAAAAGAGATCGGTATTCGATTTGCTAAGGCGATCGAGAAAACACGCGATACTCTCAACAACCGGCTCGACAAGATCTTTGAGGGAAGGAAGCAGATCGACGAATCGTTGCTCGATGAGTTGGAAGAGATGCTCATCTCAACCGACATCGGCGTTACGACGACGATGCAGGTCCTCGAAGCCGTGCGTCAGGGAGTTACCCGTCAGGAGATCAACGATCTGACCGCGCTGAAGGCGGTGATGAAGCGCGAGTTGATGGATATTCTCGAGCATTCGCGTGAGACGGGCATCGCATCCGAAACGGAAGTCGCTGACTCGATCAAGCCATACGTCCTGATGGTCGTCGGTGTTAACGGCGTTGGGAAGACGACGACGATCGGAAAGCTCGCACAGCGGATCAAGGATGAGGGGAATGATGTTCTGATCTGTGCTGCCGATACTTTTCGCGCCGCGGCGTCGGATCAACTGGAGATCTGGGCTGGACGCGCCGGCGTACCGATCGTGCAGCAGAAGCAGGGAACCGATCCGGCTGCTGTATTATTCGATGCTCTCCAATCTGCCAAGGCGAGAAACTCGGATGTGTTGATCGTCGACACTGCAGGACGTCTTCACAACAAAGCGCATCTGATGGCAGAGCTTGAAAAGATGAAACGCATCGCCGGTCGAGAAGTCGAACAGGCGCCGCACGAGACGCTTTTGGTGATCGATGCTGTCACGGGACAAAATGGACTCGAGCAAGCGCGTCAATTTTTGAAAGTAGCAGATGTGACTGGAATCGTTTTGACGAAACTCGACGGCACCGCCAAGGGCGGAATCGCGGTTGCGATCTCAAAAGAACTAAAGCTTCCGATCCGCTATGTCGGTATCGGCGAACAGGTCGATGACTTGATGGTCTTCGACGCTGAAAGTTACGTTAACGGTCTTTTCAATTAACTTGGATACCTTTATTTCAAAACCGGGGGATGATGTCGATACGCGAATGACTCTACGCGCCCTTGAGTTCGCAGCGAAGGGCGTGGGACTTGTTTCACCGAATCCGTTGGTAGGCTGCGTGGTCGTCTCAAGCGAAGGTGACGTCGTCGGTGAAGGAACGTATTTCTACAATGCGGTCACTCACGCCGAAGTCGTAGCCTTGGCGCAGGCGGGTGAAAAAGCGCGCAGAGGAACGGCTTACGTTTCGCTTGAGCCTCATTCGCATCAAGGAAAAACGCCTCCCTGCACCGAAGCGTTGATCAACGCCGGGATCGTACGCGTCGTTGTTCCGATCGAAGATCCTAATCCGCTTGTTTCGGGAAAGGGATTTCAGGCTCTGCGTGATGCGGGTATCGAAGTCGTAACCGGAATACTCGCGGACGAAGCAACGAAATTCAACGAACAATTTATCTGCTGGCACAAGAAGGCGAGGCCGTTTGTTCATCTGAAGATGGCCATGTCGCTCGACGGACGCATCTCGCTCGGCCGAAGCATCTCCACTGCATTATCGAGTGAACAGGCGCTCGCTCGAGTGCAGCAGATGCGGCATGAGCATGACGCGATTCTTGTCGGTGCGAACACGGTCGTGGTCGATGATCCGAGCTTGACGGACCGCAGCGGTCTCAATCGGCGAAGAAAGTTGGTCCGCGTGATCCTCGATAATCGCCTTCGTACTCCGTTAGATGCGACGGTAGTCAAAACAGCAAGTGAAACACCGACTATTATCGTTTCAAATTCCAACGATACGGAAAAAGTAAAAGCGATCGTTGCGAGTGGCGTTGATTTTGTTTCCGCAGACGCTCGCGACCTCCGGACCGTAACGCAGGCGTTGCGCGAGCGGGAACTTCAAAGCGTCTTAGTCGAAGGCGGGACGGAAGTCGCCGGAGCATTTCGTGACGCGGGTTTGATCGACAAACTTTCGTTGATGATATCGCCGAGGATCATCGGCGGGAAGGACGCACCATTTGCATTCGGCGGTCGTGGAGCGTCAAGCATTGAAGAAGCCGCAACCCTGAAAGGCGTTTCTATCGAGCGTCACGGCCAGGATATCGAGATCACGGGCTATCCGGCGTAGGAATTTTGCCCGGGAAATACGCGAAAGACAAATTATCTCTTTTTCTTCATTTCGCGTATTTTCG
>JANMUW010000527.1:0-7515 GCA_031392105.1 Acidobacteriota bacterium
TTTCCATTTTGGTGAGGTGATCGAGCTAACGGCTCCGGGCGTAAACGTTCGGACCCCATGGCCGAATGGCGGCTATCGCAACCTGACGGGAAACAGCTTCGCGTGCCCGCATATCGTCGGTGTAATTGCGCTTCTTCTTGAGAAGCATTCGGACCTTACTCCGTTTCAGGTGAAGTCGGCCCTCTATGCGCTCGCGAGGCAGAACCGCCGTACGTTGTAGCTGGGGATCAACAAAAAAAGCGACGCATCCCACTGTAGAAAAGAAACGTCGTGCAAAACGCGTGGTATAACCGCGATGAATTTCGAGCCAAGCGTAACAGCGCAGTTCACGGTAGTTCGGTAATGCCGCAAACACAATCGTCAAATAGCGACCCGTCAGCCTGTTTTTGCATTTGGCTGGGCAAAGTGATTTCATAAAATCTAGAAAATATATGTCAGCAACTTTCAATCTACCGCCGCTTGAGATCGAGGAATACGCCCTTTCGAATGGCCTGCGTGTTGTGCTAAATCGAGACGAAGCCGTGCCCGTTGTCGCCGTCGCCGTCTATTACAACGTTGGCTCGCGAAACGAGCGCGAGGGACGCACAGGCTTCGCACATCTTTTCGAGCACATGATGTTTCAAGGCTCTGAAAACGTGAAAAAAGCTGAGCACTTTCAGTTCATCATGAAGGCTGGCGGAACGATGAACGGAACTACGTCCAGTGAACGGACAAACTACTTCGAGACGCTCCCCGCTAACCAGCTGCCACTCGCGCTTTGGCTGGAATCGGACCGAATGCGTTCGCTGGCGGTAACCCAGGAGAATCTCGACAACCAGCGCGAGGCGGTGAAGGAAGAGAAGCGGCTGCGTTACGACAATCAACCGTATGGACCGATCTTCGACCTGATCAACGAGATGATCTTTCGCAATTTCGCGAACTCGCATTCGACCATCGGATCGATGGAGCATCTGGACGACGCTACGGTCGAAGATGTACAGGAGTTTTTTAGGATTTACTACGCACCAAATAACGCGGTCCTCGTTATTTCAGGCTCGTTCGAACCGGGAACCGCAAAACAGCTCGTCGAAACTTATTTCGGAGATATTGCCGGACAGACGGCTCCGCCTGACCTCGACGTTTCGGAACCCGCGGAGGTCGCCCAAACGTATCGCGAATGGGAAGACAAACTAGCTCCGTTTCCGGCTTTTCTTATCGGCTGGAAGATCCCGAAGCGCCGCTCGCCGGAGTTCAATGCACTCTACCTCGCGGGAAAGCTTCTTTATGACGGCGAGAGTTCAAGACTTTATCAAAAGCTCGTGAAAGGTGACGAATCCGTGATCCAACTTTTCGGTTTCACCGATGAGCGCCGTGGCCCTTCAAGTATATTTGTCGGGGCGATTCCGAAACCTGAAAAGGACCTGAGCAGGATCCGCGACATTATCATGACCGAGATAAGGAATATCGCGACCGACGGCCCGTCCGCGGACGAAATGCAGAAGCTGCACAATCAACTGATCAACGACGCCGTTCGTATGCGCCAATCGTCGATGACTCGGGCTCAGCAAATAGCGGAATATGCGCTATACGATGGTGATCCGCAGTTGATAAATACTGACTTGGATGACCTTCTGAGTGTGACGCCTGAGCATATCAGGAATGCGGTTCAGGCATTTCTGAATACCGATAACCGTGCGCTTCTCGATATCGTTCCAGTGGGAAAGGGATAGCACCGGATCGATAGGTAACTCTTTTAATTTATGACTCAAGCAATCAGAAAGACAGCCCCGGGCCCGCTGCAGCCGGCTCCCTTTAATATTCCTACGCCGTTTATTACGACGCTCGAGAACGGTCTGAAGATAGTTATCGTCGCCGACAAACGCCTACCGCTGGTTAGCTACCGACTCGCGTTCCTTTCGGGCGACGCCGCCGACCCGGTCGGAAATACCGGTATCACATCAGCAATGGCGTCGATGCTTACCGAGGGTACTGCGAATTATTCGAGCCGGGAGCTCGCGGAGAAGATAGAACGTCTCGGGGCGGGTCTTTCGGCGACGTCGTCTGAAGACTTCATGCTTATTGCCGCGTCCTCTCTGTCGATATACTCGACGGAGATTTTGCAGCTCGTCGCGGAAATTGTTTTTCGCGCGACCTTTCCCGAAGAGGAGCTTGATCTATACAGGCGGAACACGCTCGAGAATCTAAAATTCCAACGTTCGCAACCCGGGTTTCTTGCGAATGAGCAGGTCGCCCGAATCCTTTACGGTGAACACCCGTACGCAACGATCTCACCGTCGCCGGACGATGTTGAGAAACTGTCTCGGGACACCATAGCGGACTTTTACGCGAAGCATCTGACGCCGAACAACTCGGTGCTGATCGCAGTCGGGGACATCGAGAAAGACGCATTCCTGGCCGAAGTGGATGAACAATTCGGCGGATGGAAATCCGGCGAGCTGCCGGCGTCTACCTTCGCGACTCCGCCAGTTCGAAAAGGCAGGTCGCTGACGATCGTCGATCGCCCAGGTTCGGCTCAGGCGAACATCGTACTCGCGAACTCCGCGTTCGAACGCAACAGTCCGGATTACTTTGCGGCGATCGTGATGAACCAGATCTTGGGTGCCGGAGCCTCGTCTCGGGTATTCATGAATCTGCGTGAAGAGAAGGGCTATACTTACGGCGCATACACGCGGCTCGACGCGAAAAGACTAGCGGGTGATTTCGAGGCGACGGCTGAAGTTCGGACTCAGGTGACGGGCGATTCGCTCCGAGAGTTTTTCTACGAGCTCGATCGAATTCGAACCGAACCGGTATCCGAACAAGAATTGGCGGACGCGAAGAATTTTCTTACCGGTGTGTTTCCGATTCGGGCGGAAACGCAGGAAGGCTTAACGAATCTGATCGTTAATCAGCAGCTTTATGAACTCCCAGGCGATTATTTGCAAACTTATCGGGCGAACGTGGAAGCGATTTCGATCGAGGATGTTCAGCGCGTTGCGAATTTGTATATTCACCCCGAAGATCTGGCGATCGTAGTTGTCGGCGATGCCGGAGATGTCTTACCGCAAGCGCGAAGTTACACAGACAAGATCAATATTTTCGACACGGAGGGTAACACAATGGATGTGGGGAGCTACGAAGAAGAGTCCGACGCCGAGACCGCTGAGGTATCGGGCACCTGGGAACTTAGTTTGGATTTTCAAGGCCAAAAGCTGCCGGTCACACTGACGCTCGATCAGACGAACGATCGGCTTTCGGGAAAGATCGAAACTGTACTCGGCAGCGGAGAGATCGAGGATGGATCGGTCCGAGGTAACAAGGTGAGCGCGACTGCGAGAACAGAGATTCAGGGCCAGTCCGTCGACTTCGCGATCACCGGTTCAGTAAACGGCGACTCGATGAGTGGGACCTTGTCTGCACCTATCATTCCGGACTCTCTTTCCTTTGAAGGAAAGCGCAAAAGCTAAGCTCGAACGAAATCTGTCTCTACGGCCAGCTCCTCAAATCCTTCGGGAGTGATGTTGTACATCGCGTACCGGAAACCGTTTTCATTCGGAACGATCTCCGTCCGCCAACCCCAATCGGGATTGTCCGGAACTGCGTAATGGCCCGTCACGGAGAATCCCCCGCCGGCTTTTACTTTCCCGTTACATAGCATCAGAACTCCCTTCGAGTGCCATGAATCGGTCCAAACCGACTGTACGGAATCCGATTCGGGATCGCATCCAATTATTAGAAGGCCCTCTTGCGGCTCGCCGTCGAAGGACCATGTGTATTCGATAGAAAGAAACTGCCCGTTCATCTTCGAACGTACGATCGCATCGGAGGCCGACTCCTTCAACTTTTCCGGCATCCACGGAACATGCAGGCGGTTCGTTCCTTTCCATGACCCAACCAGATCCGATAGTCCTTGATCTTCACTCATTTGTTTAATGATTTTCGCGGATAAATTGGCGAGAGTAAAGCAGTCAGCGAATCTGGATTGACAGAACACAGCCATCGTGTGGAAAGGGAGTTTTGAGTTGTGAGTGAGGTATCTGCTCCTTGGATGAAGAACAGGACGGGTCGTTCACAACTCAAAACATGGTGTGTGTGGGAGAAATTGTTTCTTGGATCAGCTCGCGCGCCGCAATGGGGGCGTAATAGACGAACCGTTGTTTCTTTGCAGTTCCTGCAAATGCCGGATCAACGACGAGGCGGCTCTCTTTGTCAGCTCGCCCGTCGAGCAACTCATCACGGAATAACATTCTTCATCGGCGTCAAGGTTCCCCTCTCTTGCGATCGCCCGGATCATCCCGAGCTGCTTTGCGGTTACAAGATCACCAAGACTTCGGGCTACCGGATTGGCAGGGAAGTCGCCCGCATCATCTGCGGATGCCACCGATCCGTCTTGTTCGATGACGTCAGATTCCTTCTTGTACAGCTCCCGGGCGATGCCGAATTTCACGGCCGCACGTTTTAACGCGTCATGTTCGGCTTTCTTGATCCCGATCTCGCTTTGAGACTGTCCCGTACCGATCCCTTCACGGGTGACACCATCGATCGTAATTGCGACGGTCACGGTCATGAGATCGCCGATCTGGCGAATGTCCTTCACCGCATGCGCCCAGTTTGGAGCTGCTTCGTCCAGGATGTCCGCGACCGTGTGCCATTCGACATAATCGACCATCTGCACATTTCCGTTCTGGTCACGCCATCCCGCTCGCTGCTTCACGAGGTTGGGGTCGACATTCTTTTTTAAAGCTCGAAGTGTCGCCGAGAATTCGAGAACATTGCTACGATCCTCGGTACTTTCCGTCGAATCCGGGATTATTTCATCGGCCTGCCTTAGCTGGGTTCCTTTCATTTCCTTGTCTCCTTGATTATGTTCGGGACAAATGACCCGGGATTTATTTCTAATGACGGCCGTCTGCTTACCGTCCCAAGCCCAGGAACTCGTCCTTCTGTTCGCCGCGCTCAGACCTGCACGACTCAGTGTTATTGATCCTCGCTGCCGCTCGGGAAGAGAGTTTTTGACCGTCGCCAATCCGCCCTAGCGTCCCATCTGTGAAACAGTGTACCAGCAGGTTGCATTTGTTGCAAGCATGAAACGAAGTGTTGCATTCAAAATTTTCTTGTGCTATGTTTTATCTGTGAAATGCCACTGGCACCTATGACACTGAGTTAGGAGGCTTTGAAATATGGCTGATAGAAACGAAAACTTCATAAATACGGTTGAATTGGGACGTGCGATCAAGCGCCGGCGCGAGGAGCTCGGACTGAGCCTAAGAGATGTCGCCGACGTCACAAATGTTTCTGCTTCGACCCTTTCCCGGATAGAGAACGGCACAGGAAAGCCGGATTCGGATAACATCGCGAGGTTGACGGGCTGGCTCGATATGCCGATCGACAGGGTGATGAGCAAATCGACTTCGGATGTTGAAGCCGTTGTTTATTATCCCCATGAGGCGACGCCCGAGATCGTTGAGGCGCATCTGCGAGCCGATAAAAAGCTGACTCCGGAGACGGCAAAGGCTCTATCCGAGCTTTTCCGCGTCGCCTACAAGCAATTCAGCAAGCCGGGCGAAGACTAGGCCACCTCGCAATATTGGGCAGAGCTTAGACAATCCAAGGATTTGACACTTTTTGGAGACGTTAGAATGCAAGATTCACTGTTAGACAGGCGATTTTCTGTTGATACCACCTTTGTTCTCTTTTTTCTTGCTGTGGACTTCGGTCAATCGGTAATGTCGTTTGGTCTGGACACAGCATTATTAGCCATCACGCTCGGAATGCTGTTAGTTCTGCCGTATTTTCTTCCAACTCTCACGGAAAAGCCTGATTTTACTGGCTGGCTCCTGGGTCGGATAGTGATCGCGGTCTTCGCAGTGGCCCTGGGCTTGGCGTATCGACAGGCTTTGGGCGTTGCCTTACCAGAATCGTTCCGTTTCCTGCCAATGACCTTGCTCATTGCGACAGGAATGATCAGCTGCTATTTGCAGTTTTATGCTATGATTAGGTTTCGTTTGGCGAGATAGGCAAAAGGCGTCGAACGTTAAGCAAATCCGCACATGTTTCGGGAACATGTGCGGATTTTTCATTTGATTTTAGGCAGGGAGCTATGCGGCCAGTTCGCTCGCAGTAGACGCCGGATCGATCTCGTCCCTGACCAATGCGTGGATCGTATTAACCTGCTGCACGAGCTCTAAATACTGTCCCGGCGTGAGTGCTTGTGCGCCGTCGCACAGAGCTTCTTCCGGACATGGATGGACCTCGATCAGTAGCCCATCCGCGCCGACAGCGACGCCGGCCCGAGCGAGCGGGTTCACAAGGTAGTTGTGGCCCGTGCCGTGTGAAGGGTCAACAAGTATAGGTAGATGCGTCATACGATGAACCGCCGGAACAATTGAGAGATCCATCGTATTGCGAGCATGATCCGCAAACGTCCGAATTCCGCGCTCACAAAGGATCACGTCGTAGTTTCCTTCAGCCATAATGTACTCCGCCGCGAGCAAGAACTCGTCGAGCGTCGCCGACAACCCGCGTTTGAGTAGCACTGGCTTTCGAGTTTGTCCGGCATATTTAAGGAGTGAGAAGTTCTGCATGTTCCGGGCGCCGATCTGGATGCAGTCGGCGTATTGCTCGACGAGTTTCAGCGACTCTTCGTCGATGGCCTCGGTCACGATCGGCAGGTCGAATTCCTCGCGCACCCGCGCCATGATCTCCAGTCCGGCCTCACCCATTCCTTGAAACGAGTACGGTGAAGTGCGCGGCTTGTACGCGCCACCGCGATAGAGCTGCCCACCGGCGCGCTTGATCTGCTCGGCGATGGCCCGGGTCTGATCGAGCGACTCGACGGCACACGGCCCGCCGACTGCGATCACCCCGGAGCCACCCACGTCCACCCCTCCCACACTGACAATGGTGTCGTCCGGCTTGGCCTCACGGCTGACCAGTTTGTAGGAGTTCGAGACCTGAATGACTTCCTTGACCCCGGGGAAGTTCTCGACGATGGCCGGGCTCTTGAGGCTCTGGCTGCCGGTGACCCCGATGGCGGTGCGGTTCGCACCAGGGATCGCGTGGGCTTTGAGTCCCAGTTTCTCGATGTGCTTGACGACTGCTTCGATCTGTTCCGGACGGGCGCCGGCTTCCATGACTACGAGCATCGGGGGAGTATAATCGACGCTCCCATGAAGAAATTGCTCACTGTGCTGGCCCTCGTATCCCTCGTCGCTGCCGACGCTTTCGCGGTCTACATCGTCGTCCTCAAGGACGGCACCCGCTATCAGGCAAAGACGAAGTGGACCATGGCCAACGGCAGGGCCCTCATCACCCTGGTCAACGGGCAGCAGCTGCAGATCAATCCGAACCTCATCGACGTGGCGAAATCCGAGCAGGTCACCAAAGAGGGTCTCGGTACCGCGCGCGTCCTCGACGCTGGGCAGCCGGAGCAGACTTCCGCCCAGAAGCAGCCGCAGTCGCTGGGATCCGCGATCCGGATCCGGCCCCGAGCGCAGCAGGAGCCCGCTCAGCCGACCCCCGCCTCGACGGTGCCCC
>JANMUW010000030.1:0-3751 GCA_031392105.1 Acidobacteriota bacterium
GCGACCGATTGCCTGATCGATTGCAGCGAACGGCCGACATTCGGTGCGACCAGATAATCTGCGCGCTCAAGCTCGGGTGGCATCCGCTCTTCGTGATACGGAAGCGTCAGACGCAAGGCGGATATGCCGACCTTGTTAAAGAATTTGCACAAGTCGAAATACGTCCCGGCCTTTGCGTTCCAGTGCGGAAGAATGATGACCGCCGATTTTCTATTTGTCTCATGCGGAAAATATGTGGCGTACGCGGTGTTGTTCTCGATAGAAGGTGTTGAGACCGCGCTTGGCCATGTGAGGATTTGCGGAGCCTTCAGACTCCCCTCCTTACTAAGGAGGGGTGCCGCTTCGGCGGGGTGGTTCTCTAAAAGTTGTTGTGTCGAAGCTTGTCTTTCTGAATTCAAACTCCCCTCCTTACTAAGGAGGGGTGCCGCTTCGGCGGGGTGGTTCTCTGAGAGTTGTTGTGTCGAACCCTGTCCCTCTGAAGAAGAGAGAACCACCCCGTCAGCCGAAGCGGCTGCCACCCCTCCTTTGTAAGGAGGGGAGTCTGAACCAAAATCCCCCGTCGCTACAGCTCCCGGTTCGGATAGCGTGAAATCAAAACTTTTCGGAATCGCAAAATACTCATCGCTGTTCGCGATCGTCTCCGCCGAAAATTTACGAAAGATCTCGTGCGGATCTTCGGCGTCACGCTCGTGTCCGATGAATTCCGCTCCCCACTCGAACGGGCGCACGACGCGATTGTCATTGAGCATCGCGAAGTGGCGTTCGCGCTTGTGCATGTAGCGTTTGAGCATTAGGCAATTAGCAAGTAGCAAACAGCGTGTGCAGGCAACCATCAAATTCTGTCGGACGGCATCCGATCAGGACTTGCTGCCGACCGCCGATTGCTGACTGCTTTTTATCAATGGCTGAGCATTGTTGAGAACTTGTTCGTAGAAGGAAATGTACTGCGGAATTATTTTTTCCGAGCTGTAACGCTGGATCGCGAGCTCGCGACCTTTCTCGCCGAACGCGCGTCGCAGATCTTCGTCCTTTAACAGTCGAAGAGTATCTTCGCTCATCTTTTCGACGTCACCAATATCGCTGAGATATCCTGTTTCGCCTTCGGCAACGACTTCGGGAATTCCACCGATGCGGGTCGCGATGACCGGAACTTCGCACGCCTGCGCCTCGAGCGCTGCGAGGCCGAACGATTCGAGCTCCGACGGTAAAAGAAAGACATCAGCCACGCCGAGATAGTCCGCAATGTTCGCTTGCTTACCGACGAATGTGGTGTTGCCGTTAAGATTTAGTTGCTCAGCCTTGTAATATGCTGCCGATCGCTCGGGTCCGTCGCCGACCATGATGAGCCGCGCGTTCGCACCTTTCTCGCGGACCTTCGCTAGAATCTCAACGCAATCGACCGGACGTTTGACCGCTCGAAAGTTTGATACGTGAACGAGCAGTTGTTCGCCGTTCGGCGCGAGCTCGCGCCGCAACGGAGATTCCGGCTGACGCTTGTAATGACAACCGCAGATGAAATTCGGAATGACCTCGATCTCGTCAAAGTCGAACGTCTCGATCGTCGCCTGCTTCAGGAATTTTGAAACCGCCGTCACGCCGTCAGACTGCTGCAGGCCGTAGCGCGTGATCGGCAGATAAGATCTGTCGGCGCCAACCAACGTGATATCCGTGCCGTGCAAAGTCGTGATGACCGGGACATAGCGCTTCTGCTTGATCGATTCGCGCGCGAGAATGGCGCTGATCGAATGCGGGATCGCGTAATGAACATGAAGCAGATCGAGTTTCTCGGCGCGGGCGACAGTCGCCATTTTCGTCGCAAGGGCGAGGTCGTACGGCTGATGCTCGAACAGCGGATACGACATCATCTCGACCTCGTGAAAATGGATACGATCGTTGAGCTCGGTCAAGCGAGTCGGCAGGACAGACGAGATGAAATGCACGTTGTGGCCCCGCTCGGCCAGGTCGCGCCCAAGCTCTGAGCCGACAATGCCGCTGCCGCCGTAGGTCGGATAGACTGTGATCCCGATATTCACAGCTATTAGTCTAGCGAGTCTGGCGAGTCTGGCAAGTCACGAGAGTCTGGAGAGTCTGTGAGTTTTCGAACCAATTGAATTAGAATGTTTGACAACGCGGGGAGACCAGACCATTTCGAGGAGGAATCGAATGGCGACCTTTAAGCGTTTTGAAGACATTCTGGCCTGGCGAAAGGCACGGGAAGTCACCCGCATCATTTATTTCCGGACAAATAACGGACATTTTGCGAAAGACTACGGGCTTCGTGATCAATTGAGGCGATCTAGCGTCTCAATTATGGCTAACATCGCGGAAGGTTTTGGCAGGCGCTCCGACAAGGAGTTTGCGAATTTCCGAAACATTGCCCATGGATCAGCTGCGGAATCTCAATCCCATTTGTATGTTGCTCTTGATCTGGGTTACGTCGATCAACGGGAGTTCGGAGAACTGTACGCTTTGTTCGCGGAGTGCTCGAAGATGATAATCAGTTTAAGTCACCATCTTCGGAGATCATGATGCATCGAGACTCTCTCGACTCACGAAACTTTCAAGACTCACGAGACTCCCTAGACTCTCCGGACTAGGTAGATAACGCCATGATGATCATCTGAAAACAGGAACGAATTCGCATCGAGCTTTATGATGTCGCATGGCCGGCCATGAACTGTCTTGCCTTGAAGAAAACCCGAGATGAAATCCTGGAGTCGAGCCCCTTTTCGCATCAGGACGATCTTGTACCCGTGGCCGATGTCTTTGTTCGTCGAGCCGTGAAGGGAAACGAGAAATGCGTTCTTCAAAATGGCCGGCGATTCCGGATCCGTGAAGTATTCAAAACCGAGCGCCGAGCTTCGAGCCGGGAACCACGCGTACGGTTTCGTCACGCGCCGGCATCCGAATCCTCGTTTGATTTTCGGATCGGGAAATATCCGGCCGTTTCCGGAATGACAGTACGGCCAACCGTAATCATAAACTCCCCTCCTGCCTGAGGAGGGGTTGCTGAGGCTTTGCGAAGCCGGGGCGGTGGGAGAATCCGCAGTCATCGCATAGAAGGTTTCGTCCGGCCGGTTGTCTCCGAGATGATCGCTCCCTTGGTTCGTCGCGAAAAGTACACTGCCGAACCATTTTATGCTGACTGCGTTTCGCAATCCACGTGCGAATTGGCGCTGGCCCGTCCCATCGGGATTCATTTCAATAATGCTTGCTCGAACGCGCTCTTTTTCTTCGCACGAATTGCAGCTCGAACCGACCGAGACATACATCTTTCCGTTTGCACCGAACGCGATCGTCCGCGTCAGATGCCAACCCCCGTATTTGTAGGAGAGACCGTAATCCGGAAAAGTGGCGAGCGTTTGCGGATTTGTATCCGTCGGCCTTTGTTCGTTACGCGTAAACTTTCGTCGTGTCAGTTTGTCGGTCTCGGCGAGATAGAACCAGTCCTGACCCTGTGTGTCGCGATAGAATTGCACGCTGTTCGGATTCTTTAATCCGGTCATGTACGGCAGGACCCTTGCGAATTTTCCAGTCTCGGCATTCCAACCGTCGAGGATATAAACCGCGCCGCGCGAGTTGTCCGTGAGGTTGTACATGTCCGTCACAAAGATCCGTCCGTCCGGCGATCTTGCAAAAAAGCGCGGGCGCTTGAGACCTTCAGCGGCCGGGATGATCTCGAACTCGGAGGGCAGATTGAGGCTGAATGTTCGTCCGTCTTTTGTAGCGATAGCATTGGCAACCAGCTTTG
>JANMUW010000067.1:0-8848 GCA_031392105.1 Acidobacteriota bacterium
CAAATATTTTCCTGTATTAACAGGCTTTTTTGCTTAAGTTAGTTTTTGTGAAAAAAACCAGAGATATTTGAACGTTGATGGTTGTGCGCACTCACACGAAATCACACGAAACGCGCCCGCGAGTTCTGCCGAAACTATTTCCACTTTTGTCGGTCTGACGAACTGGCATATAATTCTTCGAACTCCGGAAGTTACGCGTTGAACTCTAATATTCGCTGACGTGTTAAAGACGCCCATCACGATCGAGTTTCTCGGTCACCTTTGCATCAGGCAGGGGCAGCGTACTACCACGCGGTTCCGGACTCACAAGACCGGCGTACTGCTCGCATATCTCGCCTTCTACTCAGACCGAGCTCATCCTCGAGAAGAGCTGATGGAAATGCTCTGGCCGGAGTGCGATCCGGTACTCGGTCGCAATAGCCTCAGTCAGTCGCTATCATCGCTCCGTCATCAACTCGAACCGCCCGGCGTCTCGGTTGGCGAGGTCCTGCGCGCCGACCGTTACATCGTGCAGCTGATACCAGATGCCATAAGCACTGACGTGTCACGTTTCGAAGCCATCCGCCGAGACTTCCATGACGCTACCACCGAACCCGAGCGAAGTGTCGCTTTTGCTGCACTCGACCGGCTGTATCGCGGCGAGTTCATGCCCGGCTACTACGAAGACTGGAACCTCCGTGAGCGTGATCGGATACAGCGAATGTTCTTTGACGCTCTGGTCTCGCGGATCGAGCAGCTTGAATCACAGGATGATCTCGCGTCGGCGATCGCCTGCGGCCACCGTTCGGTCGAGATCGATCCGCTCAACGAACAAGCCCATCTCCGCCTGATCCGGTTGCACGCTGCGAACGGTGACAATGCACGCGCCCTCAGGCAGTACGGAGTTCTTCACAAATCGCTGGCTGATGAGCTCGGTGTTGCTCCGTCTGCTGAGGCAGGCGAATTAGCGCGCAAGCTTCAGGCAGGTATCGCGACGAAGATCAAGACTTCGGAACCGCAACAACCGAAACCTGAGCGATCGAAACCCGATGACAGGCCTCTGCCCCTCTCCGGTATCTGGGCCGTCCTCGTCATTGATGTAGAGCCGGATAGCGCTGACAGCCTCAACAAGCTAGTCGCACGCCACGGCGGAGAGAAGATCAAAAAGGTGACATCGTTTGTAACCGTGTTGTTCGGTCGGGCGAGCGATGCTCTCGACTGTGCAATAGGGTTCCAGGTCGCAGCAGATAAGAAGCCGAATGCAGCGCGGCGTGCTGCACCTCGCATGGCACTGCACGTGGGCGAGCTCGGCAAGGGCGAAACCTCGCAAACCGGAGTTCGCGTCATCACGGAGCATGCTGAAGCTCTCATTAATTCCGGTCACGCCGGCCAGCTGCTCTGCTCGGAAGCCATCGCGACAATGCTTTTAAATAGTCCTGATCCGAATGCGCGATTTCAGGATCTCGGTAGCTATCGCCTAAAAGGCGACGAACGTTCAGAGCGCGTTTATCAAGCCGATCACGAGCGACGGGCTGGGCGAGAATTCCCACCGCTCAACGCCGAGGCCGGTCACGAAAGCTCACTTCCCCGACACCTGTCACGTTTCTTTGGACGCGAAAGCGAGATCGCCGCACTTCGCAACCTACTTGATCCTTCAAATACGGATTCTCGTCTGGTGACGATAACCGGTCCCGGCGGCACCGGTAAGACTCGACTGTCGGTCGAAACTGCGCGATCGCTCGAGTCCAACTATCGCAACGCCGTTTGGTTCGTACCGCTGGCCGCCATCAAGGAACCGGATCACTTGCCCGGCGCGATTCTCGAGGCGATGCAAATGCAGCCCGGAGTTACGGCAGATCCGCTTAAACATCTCATCACCATTCTCTCGCGAGAGACACCGCTTCTGGTGCTGGATAATTTTGAGCACTGGCTTTCGGACACTTCACCCCAGCAATCCGACAAGTCACGTGAGCTTGTGCGGACTATGCTCGAACACGTACCAACGCTTCATTGCCTCGTAACGTCAAGGCGACGATTGGGCCTGATCGGCGAAACCGAGTTCTACCTGCAGCCTTTGCCGACGCCCGAAGAACAACAGAGCCTCGAAGACATGAGCGTTTGCGAGAGTGTCCAGCTTTTTGTCGATCGCTCGCAATCCGTCCGGCCTTCCTTTCAGATCACAAACTCAAATTCCGAGATCGTCGCTGATATATGTCGGCGGCTTGAAGGCATTCCACTGGCGCTCGAGCTTGCGGCTGCAAAATCTCAGGTCCTGACGCAGTCACAGATCCTCGAAGGCTTGTCGCATCGACTGGATTTTCTAAGTGACCGGCGGCGGCAAACCGAGGCTCGTCACCAGAAGCTGCGTGTAACGATCGACTGGAGCTTTCAGATGCTCGCACCCGAGGCCCGGGATTTTTTTGCGTCGCTCTCGGTTTTCCGGGGCGGTGCAAATCTGGCCGATATCGAGGCGATCTGTGATGAACCGTTGGCGCTTGATTACCTGGCTCTGCTTCAGGATTTTTCGTTCCTGACTATCGAGGAGAACAGCCTGGCGGGTGATATGCGATTTCGTTTGCTCGAAATGCTGCGCGAATACGGCGAAGACAAACTCCCGACCACCAAGCGCACCGACATGGAGGCCCGCCACGCGCGTCACTACGCACAAGTCGCGGAGCTTGCCCATGAAATGCTGAAGACTTCGGCTCAGAGCGAATGGCTTCAGCGGATGGAGCAGGATCATCAAAATTTTCTAATTGCGATCGATCGTGCTTCGGAGACCGGCGAGCTCGAGACCGCGATCCGTGTAGCATCCGCCCTCGGGCAATTCTGGGAAACGCGCGGACACGTTCGGCTGGGACGCTCGAAGTTCGAACCGCTCTGGCAGAAAACACGCGAGTCGAAACTTCCGGCGAAGATCGGCGCATCGGCACTCACCGCATTGGGCGGCCTCGCCGTCACAGCCTCGGACTTTGCGACTGGTCGCGAATATCACGAACAGAGCCTCGCGCTTTATCGCGAGTTGAATGATCTACGCGGCCAGGCACAGGCGCTAAGCGATCTCGGTCGCGCCGCGTTCGAGCAGGGTGATTACGCTGCGGCCCGTCCGTTTACATCCGAGGGATTGGATCTCTGGCGTGAGCTCGGTGATGAGTACGGTGCGGCTGGTTCATTGAACACGCTCGGTCTCGTCGCATGCGAGCAAGGCGACTACACAACCGCCGTCGCTTGTTATCACGAGAGTCTCGACCTCCGGCGCGCGATCGGTGACCGTCGCGGCGTGGCGACGCAACTAAACAATCTTGGTGTTGTCTATCGGCGGCAAGGCGATTACGCCGGGGCCAAGTCGGCGTTCTCCGAGGCAGTCGAGATGCAGCGCGAACTGGGTAATCGCAGAAGTGTCAGCGGGGGACTGAGCAATCTCGGACTCGTCGCCGAGCACGAACTAGATTACGAGTCCGCCCGCGCGCTTCAAGAGGAGAGTCTTACGATCCGACGCGAGATCGGCGATGAATGGGGCATCGCTCGTTCTCTGACGATACTCGGCATCGTCAGCCGGCACGAGGGTGATGCGACCAAAGCTCTGGGCTTTCTCGAGGAGAGTCTCGCAATATGTCGACGAGTGGGGAATAGACTTGGTATCTCTCAGGGACTCTGCCAGATCGGTGACCTTCTGGCCGCAGGTGCCGACCCAGAAAGCGCCCGGCCGTTCCTCACGGAGAGCATCTCAATAATGCAGGAGCTAAATAACAAACAAGGTATGACCGACCTACTGCAGGCATATTCTCGTTTCGCGCTCGCGCTCGGGAATGCCCCGGCTTCTGCCCAATTGTTTTATGTAGCCAGCGAACTTAGGAAATCGATCGGAGCAAAATTACCACCGTTCGAGCAATCCGAACTGGCCGACCAACTCACCCAACTCAAAGTCGTTCTCACCGCGGCTGAGCTTAGCTGGGCAAAAGAAGCCCAGCTGTCCACCGACCAGGCATTCCAACTCGCCTCCAGCCTGTAATTTCCAGCCCTGACAATAAGTAAGAAAGGCCGGAATCCTGTCAGAGTTCTGTCAGAGCCGATCCGCATAATCGTGTGCGTGGGCGAAAAACAGCCCCAAAAAGGAGAAGAAAAATGAAACACATCAACTTAATATCATCGGCACTTGTTCTTAGCTTTGTTCTTTTGTTCACCGCCTCCGCTTCGGCGCAGTATTCGATACCGATACCGGCTCCGCCACGTCCCCAGATCGCGAGGTGCACAGCCGTACCGAGCACTTACATCCGGAACCTCCGTTACGACGACTACACACGTTACAGCGCGCTATCGACGAGCACTGTAGCACTCGGCGGATACATCCAGATCTCGACCCGCTGTCTGCCTTTCGACGGTCAGATCGTTGTCACGCTGCAAGACGTTAATCGCCCGACGAACGGGCCCGGCGTGACCGCGTTTCGCCTGACCAACGTGACTCGGAGCGGCGGCGTCGTGACGGTTCAAATGCCAACACTTGCGATGTTTCGTAATCGCACGTTTCACGTCGGCCTGTTCGTCTATGGTCAACCATGGAAAACGGCGAATCCTGGTACGATCACGATCCAGTAGGACAGCTTCTGGAAGGAGGATAAGGAAATGAAAAGGACACACACGATTAAAACACTTGTCACTTTCGCCATCACCTTGCTCCTCGCATCGGTCGTGCGAGTCGATGCACAAGCCGACAACTGGCGGGTTGTGTCATCAACGACCGACGCTTCAGGAACAGTTACAATCGTCGAGCGAGCGGAGGACGGTCGGACGCGGACGACGACGCGTCGTTTCTTCCGGTCCAAGCCGATGGCTGTCGAGTCGGAGAACGCAGTCATACAAGATCGTGACGGGAACAGGACCGGGACCGTCTACGGGCGCTGGAACTTCGACGGAAATCAGATCGCCTGGGGCGAAGAGTTTTACAACGCCGGCGGCTACACGGTCAAGGGAAATCGCTGGAGGTTCGAGGAAGAGAACGGGCGGATCATCGAACCGCGTATAAACGAGATCTTCGACGAGCGGACAAAAAAGTGGAAACCGATCGGCCCTCGCTTCGAGGGCGTGTTCAGGAACAAGTTCGGTCATATCTACGGGATCCGGATCGACGGTGATCAAGTTACGATCGCGACGGCCGAACAGGTTGGAGAGTCGAACAAGTTTATCTGGTCGCAGCAGGCAAACGAGAACTTCCGTCGCTCTAAAACGAAGCTAATGGATCGTGGACTCGATACGACCATATGGTCCGCGTGCGGCGATGCAGACACTGGCAATGTGTCGGGTGCGATCGATCGGCCGGCGAAACTGATCTTCGGCGACAACGGCTGGACGTTCGAGATCGTGATCCGAGACGGCGACTGTGTCGATGGCAAGCCTTACGTCGGGAACGGGTGGGTCAAGCTCAACGACCTGCCGTTCTTTGCCGACAAGTTCTACAGAGTTTCAGATCTGCCTCCTGCGGAGGCTCGGTAAGTCGAGGTAACCGTCATGCAAAGATTCATATTCGTCATTCCAATTCTTATCTTATTGGCAGTGTCATTTTTAACTTCCGCGGCCCAGACGCCGGACGAACTTCAGAACGTATTATCATCGCTCGGATTCCGGGTGAGCCGTATCGCTGAGATCGGGCCCACGGATTGGGAAGCGAGCGACCTTGGTTTGAAGAACAAACGTCGATACTCGATAAAGAGCGTCCGCCCCGTACGCGGCGAGCGAGCTCTCTCTTACCGCTATGCTGTCGATATCGAGACCTATCCTGACCAAGTTCACGCTCAGCATAGGTTGGAACGTATACTGGCCGCACCACCCGGACCCAACTCAAAAATGGAGCCGGAGTATGATCTGCGCGAAGCCTTTCGAAGAGGAAACTCAGTCTACATCGTCAGCACGAACGTTTATAAGTTTGTCGTCGATAGGTCTTTGTCCCGATTGAGAGCCCAGTTGGAAAATGCTGTCCCGGACTTCGGCGATCATGCGTATCCTCACGTCCGTTGCGGCCCTAGCAAGGTCTACAGGATCGAGGCCCGGTGCAAGTCGGTGGTCAACGGAAAGAAAAGATACTTTAGTCACCTGCTGACTTTCGATGTCGTGAAAGTGCTCGAAGGTGAATTCACTGAAAGTGAGATCACGCTGGAAGCAAAGCCGAGTTGGGTAAAGGCACGCACCGTGGAAGCTCGGCTGGTCGAAGCTCTCGGGGTCAAGCGCGACGGCGATTTGTTTCAGTGCGACTCGAACGTGCCGGTGATCCTTTCGGTTGAACGAGAGTTCGGTGACAGAGGCTCGATAACGCGGACTACGCTCAAGGATTTCTCGACTGTTTCGGAATCGCCAAAGCCGTCACCAGGGTCGGCCAAACCTGCCACTGCACGCGATTACTTCATGCTCATCTCCGAAGACTATTTCGTCCTTGAAGGATGCAATCGCGAATCCGACGCAGGTTGCGAGCAGGCCAGGCTCCACTACCTAAAGCAATTCGTCGAACCTGGTGACATCACGGGCAAATACATAAAGGGTGGCTGTGACGGTGCGCAGAAGTGTATGGAGATGGCGGTCTTCGAAACTCCGGACGGGACACACATCATCGGGCTCGGAGTGTTTCACGAAGGACTGAAAGAATCTTACTTCCTCAAGTATCGCGACGGAGTCTGGATGGATATTTCCTCGACGATACCGAAGTTCTCGAATAGGAACTATTACGAACTTTCGAGAGATGGTGTGACAGTGGGCGTGTTTGAGGGCAAGGTTGTCGATCGGGGCGCTGACTGGGAAGCGGCCGAGAAAGGAAAGAAGCTCTACGACTTGGAGCTAAAAGACGGGAGCTTCGTGATCAGCCAGAACAGCCACTAACGAGAGACCGACCGTCATACACGGACCTGGTTTTAGCTCCGCTAGGAGCGAAATGTTTGTAGAACAGGAGCTAGAGAAGGATCAGCAAGCTCCTTAGGAGCGACATGAATTGAATGTGCCGCTCCTACAGAGCTCCAGGAATTGGCGTCCGATGAGCTACCAACATTTCGCTCCTAGCGGAGCTTTGGACGCACAACACAGCATTATCGGTGCGCCTCTCAAGTACTGAACCGAGCGAGGGATCATTAATACACCCGACTGACTTCCATCCTGCAAATCCGACCATTTTCGAAAGAGTGAGAGTTGTCCGGATCCTGTCAGAGTTCTGTCAGGGACGACCCGCATAATCGTGTGCGTGGGGAGAAAGGCCCCGATTAAAGACAGCAATTTTAACTTTAGGAGGATATGAAATGCTAAGTCGAGTTTTTACAAAGTCCGTAGTTGCCTTGATGTTATCTCTGATCGCCGGTACGTCCGCTGCATTTGGGCAGATCTGGTTGGAGGAGACCCCGAGATTCCCGGTATATAGTCGACTAATCCGGCAGTACAAAGAGCTTAAGCCTACGATCGACCGGGGGAAGATGACCCCGACAGTTCAGAACCGTGTTTTAGCAAAACTAATCGAGTTGCGTTCTGTCGCGGCGCAACTCAAGAAAAACGCTGAGTCAGACCCAAATGGCAGCGAGGAGCTGAAAAGCCGATGCACCATGTTCGTCCGCGACCTCGACCGCAATATCACGCGACTACAGCAGACGAAGCCTACTCCGGCGCCTGGTCCCCTACCGTCGGGCGCATCGATGAGATTGACGGCGAACACAACCATATTCGCACCCGCGGATGACGTGGAATTTAGGTTTACACTGCCGGAAGGATTGCAGGGGAAAGTCTGGGTCGGAATAATGAAATCGAGCGAACCGCATCGGGAGCTACCCTATCTGGAACCCTCGATAAACATAAATCCTTACCAGCCCAAATCTTTGGAGAGCCGGGCGGATGGTGTTTTCCAATATTCCGCTCCGCAGAGTGGGGGGATGTACGACGTCCGAATGTTCGATAAAGAAAGCGGTCGCGAAATAACTACCGCACAATTCCGCGTCGAGGACAATTTTGTCGAAGAGCTTCGGGCGTGGAAGAAGGAGCTGTTTGACGCTCGCGCACAGGTGGAAGCCCGTTACGGAAGCAACGCGATCCGGGGAACATTCGTTGCGGCGTTTTCGACCGCGGGTGCAGACGATTGGAACGGATATGCGAGCTCGTGGGGAGAACGGTTCTGGTTGGATCACACAAGCACGTACCAATCGACCGCCGGCTTTGCTTTCTATCACAAACCGCTCGAAAGAGTAAGCGACTCGCTGAGGAATATCACGGCATATAGACTGCCTTATTCCAACGAGGACGTGCAGCATTATCGTCAGGCGATGAGGACGTGGCGAGTCAAAAACGTAAAACTCTTTCCGCTTTTTGAAGAGTACATAAGGATCGAGGCGGATAGGAATCGCGATATGAAGGAAACAAGGGCCCGCGTCCGGGCGCTGTCCGGAGCAGCTCGAGAAGCTGAAGAAAAAGCTGCGGCGAAACGATCTGACGCTCGTCGCTTAAAGGCGACGCAGGTCGTAGGCAAAATTAACGAGTTGAAGCTGACGCCTATCTTCGCTTTCACCGCCGCAACCCCGAAGAAGCCCGCATGATCATCGCTTTTTGCTGACATACGGGTTGTCCTTCACCCAAAACCGCCAGGGCATCTCTACGAACTCTCCGGCGTAGTCGATGCCCACACGCGGACCACTCGCAATTTCGTTTTTCTTGAGATTGCGAAATTCCTCCACCCATATCTGCTCGCCTTCGAGATCCGCCGCGTTAAACCCGCGGTCGATCCCGAAGGCGATGCACAGCTTTCCCGGCCCCGAAGTTAGGTTCGTATCTTTCATCGGGCCTCGCCGCTCGATCATTACTTCGATCCCGTCTAGAGGCTCGACGGCGCGGACAAGAACAACGTGCGGATGAT
>JANMUW010000082.1:0-1581 GCA_031392105.1 Acidobacteriota bacterium
AACCCTTTCCTATCGATCCGTATTCTGCGAAAAATGCGGTTTTCTCCCGATGCGGTTCCCAATGATGCCAGCCTTCCGGACGAATGGCCGCGTCGATTCTGGTATTGATAAAAACAGTTCGTCCGTAATCGCGCCAAGGCCGTCCGAGATAAACTCCTTTGGTTGTGTTCTCGCTTGTGAGGGTTGAATTCAGAAAGACAAATCCGCTTGGCTCATCGGCGGCGAAGCGCATGGGCGCCGTGATGTATCCGTCACCCTTGCTGTGAATCCGGCAGTTTGCAAATACCGCGGCGGCCTGACCAAAGATGTAATCGACGTGGCCCTCGATATAACTGTTTTCGTAATATTGCCGTCCACCCTTCGCGTAGAGTGTGTCCTGCCATCCTAGAAAGCGACATTTTCGAAATACGGCGCGGTCGGCTTCGACCAGTACCGCGACGGCCTGTGAGCCGGTCCCGAACGAATTTTCGAACGTAATATTCTCGGCGAAGAAATCGTGGCCGCCGATGTAAATGCTGTAGCTCGCGGATGTGGATCCCGCGGCTTTGTTGCTTAGATCGAATGTGATCTTTGTTCGTTCGGCTGATTCGCCAATGAATGAAATAAATGGTTTGTCCGCCGGGACCCGAACCTGTTCGACGTACGTTCCCGGCTTGATTCGGATCACAACGCGATTCGCGTTATTCGCGGGAACTTTCTCGATCGCTTCCTGAACAGTCTTCGCATTTCCGGAGCCGTCCGCCGCGACAACGATGTCGGCGTTCACGTGTAACACGGCCGCCGCCTGTACCGCGAGCATGAGCACGATGTATTTGATCAACCCCATGGAAATCTTGTCCGAACTTCGTGCCTCTTGATAAACGACACGCCGAAAATGACTGATAGAAAAGCGCCGCGCAAAGTTGAGATCAACAACGCCACGCGGCGCAACACACAATCGAAAAGGACGGACGTTCGCCTTAGAAGGTGAACCGGCCCCCGATCTGAATGTCTCTCGGCGGCTGACGCACGGGAGCATTAGTGTAGCCGAAGCTGCCGAGGGAGTTCGTCACGCCACCGGTCGTTGTCGGCACCGTAGCCGGATTGACAGTCGGCGACGTGAAGTACGGTCGGTTCAGCAGATTTATCGCGTCGATACGGAACTGGATCTTCATGCCCTCACGGATCCTGAAGTTCTTTGATATCCCTACATCGAATTTAAGGAAACGCTGGTTGCGAAGCCCGTCAACCGTCAAAGGAAAATTCCTCAATGTTAGTGCAGCACCACTTGCGTAATTGTTCGCGACACCGGGTGCCGTGGCAACACCGCTTGCGTTTGGAACGTAGAATCCCGAAATATCCCAAGCGGGAACATCGATTCCGTATCGCAATCCCTGCGAGTCTTTCTTGCCCAACTGGCTCTTGAGCGTGCTTGGATCACCGTTGAAGAAGACGTTAGGAAACACCAAAGGTTCACCACTTTGTCGCTCGAACAATCCCTGGACCTGCCAGCCACCGAAGATCGCATCGACTATCGGATGCCAGTCGTTACCCCACATGCGGCCCTTTCCGATCGGGAGTTCATAGATGCTCGAGAACGTG
>JANMUW010000112.1:0-3284 GCA_031392105.1 Acidobacteriota bacterium
CGAAGCGACGTAAAACGAAAACCACAGGTCGTCACAGTTTTTTTTCGGGCTTCGCCCTCATGCAGGCAGGGATGCCTGCGCTCCAGTCACGCCTTCGCCCTCGCCCTCGCTCCGTCTAATAATCCAACCACCTCCCCGAAAGGCTATTTCTGTGATTTTCAGCGTCTTTATGCTAGATTCTCGTCAGGCCAGAAGTTAGCCCAGCGTCCAGTTTTAAAAAATCAGGAGTAGATAAATGAGTCGTTTGTATACCCGCATTCGTTTTGCGTTTGTGCTTTTGTCGGTCGCGTTTCTGATAGCCGTCTATTTCGGTGTTGGCGAAACTGAAAACAGCGCCCAGCAGCGACCGACCGACGCCTCGCCTACGGCAAAGTTCGAACAGTTTTCTAAAAGCGACGAAATTACGAACGACATCCGGAATCGTGCGAAGGAAATTGTCCGGGTAGAATTTCGCTCGATCGATGACCGCGACAAGGTGACACGGTACGGACGGATAGTCGAGGACTACGGCCCGTTCGTCGTTCTTTCGAAAAATAAGAGCACGAACATGTCGAGATCGGGTCTCGATTTTCAGAAGATCGAAACCGAGATAAGTCTTCCCGGTGCGAAATTCGAACCTGTCGAAGCTGCTCCCGCTGAAACGATTCGGCCCGGATCCGATGGACCGAACGAGAAGGGTTATTACATTGTTCAATTCGGCGGCACCGCAAAGGACGCATGGCTTGACAGTATTCGCGACGCGGGCGTTGAGGTTCTGCAGTACGTACCGCATCAGGCATTCTTCGTGTACGGCGACAGGGCGGCAGCGGCAAAGGTCGCCGGGCATTCGCGCGTTCGATGGGTTGGGAGATACACACCCGAGCAAAAGAGATCGCCCGAGTTGGCAAGGTTTATTCAGAGCGGTAAAGGTGAGACAGCGATGTTTGATGTAGCGGTCTTTGGACGGGCGGATCTGCAGGACGTAAGTGCAAAGATCTCAAGCGCGATCCACGGAAAGATCCTCCATCAGATAAAACTCCCGAACAATTTTTTTAACGTCGTGCGCATCGAGGCGGCACTCACGGATGTGGACGAGATCGCAAAGATCTCAGACGTAGTTCGCATCGATCAATACGGCAAACCTCAACCCGAGGACGAGCGTGCGGCTCAGATCATTGCAGGGAATTTTTTATTCCCAACGCTTCTTCACCCACCGGGCTACGACCCGCAGTCCCAGTTCGGAGTGACCGGGCAGGGCGTCACTATTTCGATGGTCGATGACGGGGTAAGCATTCCCGGTAACGGCGGTTTTTATATTACGGCAGGCAACACGGTCAACGGCCCGCTTCGTGGCGGCCCATCGGCGGCGACCGGGGGGCACGGGCATATCAACGCGAGCATCATTGCGGGTGACGCGCCGTTCTCAGGCCTCGACCCGACAGGCTACAACTACGGCTTAGGTATCGCGCCGAAATCCAACATCATTAACATTCCATTGTTGACCGGCGGCTATGCAGGAACTGAGGCTGATTCTTACAACGACACGGTAATTACTCCGGGTGTCAATGGAGTTCTGGGGAGCATCTCGAACAATAGTTGGGGCAACGGCCTGAACTCGAACGTCTATGATTCTTATACAGCTCAGTTCGACGGCTTCGTTCAGGACGCGTCGGTCGGTGCGAACATCGATCCGATCTGTCTCGTTTTTTCGGCGGGGAACAACGGCCCCGGCCCACTAACTCTGACGCGGCCAAAGGCTGCAAAGAATTTGATCGCGGTTGGAAATTCCGAGAACATTCGTACGGAGCTACTAGGAGCGGGGGCCGATAATCTGGACGATCTTCGCGGATCGTCGAGCCGAGGGCCGACGGCTGACGGAAGGATAAAGCCGGACATCGTTGCACCGGGAACTGCCATTACCGGTTCGAGGGCGGGAGATGGTACGAGCGTCAGCGGTCAGGTCGACGCCAACGTAAGCTTTAGCAACGGAACCTCGCACGCAGCTCCGCAAGTCGCGGGTGCTGCTGCACTTTTCACTCAGTATTGGAAAAACGGCCACGCGGGCGTCAATCCGAGTCCGGCATTGATCAAGGCGGCGATCATAAACACCGGACAGGAGATGAACGGTGCCACGACAAACACGGCGACGATCCCAAATGGCATCGAAGGTTGGGGACGCATCAACATGAAGGGCATGCTCAACACCGGCGTGCCGACGATGTATGTAAATCAGGAGATCGTGTACAGCGATACGGGTGTGGGCCAGTTCATGATCGGGACGGTAGCGGATTCGACCAAGCCCATCAGGATCACGCTTGTCTGGACCGATCCGCCGGCGACCGCGGATCCCGCGCTAGTCAACAATCTCGACTTGCAGGTCAACGTCGGCGGCACATTCTATCGAGGCAATGTTTTTTCGGGAGGCGTTTCCGTCACCGGCGGATCGAGTGATACCAAGAATAATGTCGAGAACATTTTCCTTCCGGCAGGAATACCCGCCGGTACGTTCTTCTCGGTGGGCGTGACGTCGGTCGCGCTGAACGGAAACGGTGTGCTCGGCAATGCCGATGCAACCGATCAGCACTTCGCGATCGTGGCGTACAACTTCCAAACTTTTTCCGCTCCCAGTGCTACACCTCCTGTCGATTTCGACGGCGACAACAAAACTGATATCTCGATCTTTCGTCCGGCAGGCGCGGAATGGTGGTTCAATCGAAGTTCGGACAACGCTACGTTAGCGATGCGGTTCGGAAACGCGAGCGACGTACTTGTACCAGCCGACTACACTGGCGACGGAAAAACGGACATCGCGGTATGGAAGCCTGCGAGCGGACAGTTTTTCGTCTTGCGTAGTGAGGATCTATCATTCTACGCGTTCCCATTCGGTATCAGCACGGACACATTTGTACCGGGCGATTACGACGGAGACTACAAAGCTGATGCCGCGGTGTTTAGATCGTCTTCCTCGACTTGGTATATCTTAAAATCGACGGGCGGTACGGATATCATCCAGTTCGGTCTTCCAACCGACCTCCCGATCCCTGCCGACTATGACGGTGATAATAAAGCCGACATCGCCATCTTCAGACCGAGCGGAGGCGAGTGGTGGATCAACCGGAGTACTGGCGGTGTGACGGCGCTCCGATTCGGTACGAGTACCGACAAGCTTGCTCCGGGCGATTACACCGGAGACCGAAAGGCGGACATTGCGTTCTGGCGGCCTTCGACGGGGGAATGGTTCGTCCTCAGAAGCGAGGACTCTTCGTTTTACTCGGTGCCGTTCGGTTCAAGTGGCGACGCTCCGG
>JANMUW010000124.1:0-4181 GCA_031392105.1 Acidobacteriota bacterium
GTTCGCTGTGAACGTCATCAGGCCGCCACGTTCCGTGACGCCTGCCGGGCCGGTAACTGTCAACTCCGGACAGGTGCAGATAGCCACGCAATCGCAAGCGACTACTGTGATCGTCTGTGTCTGCGTTTTACCGCAAAGTCCGCAGCCATCGTCAACACCGGCTGTGATCGTGTATGTCCCCGGAGCAAGTCCGCCGACATCCCAGCTAACATTTGCACCGGTTCCGACAATGCGGCCTCCCGAGACGGTGTAATTGTATGTCAGCACGTCGTTCTCAGGATCGCTTGCCGAGGTGGCAACGCTAACCGATGAGCTGTCGTTGCAGGTCGTACCTTCGCGGGGTTGGTAACCCGGCTGGCAGCCCAATGTAATAGTCGTATCGCTAAGCGTTACGCTGTTCACGTTGGCAAACTGATTGACGATCTCTTCCTGCCGCTTATCGCGACGGCCGGCGAAGAACTGAACAATGTAGCCATGCGGATCCGTCGAAGGCTGGAAGCCCGGAGGGACACCGCTCCAAGTCGTTGTTATCGTTCTCGGAGTACAGCCGGTTGTATTCGGCAAACAGTTCACCAGGATCGCCGTGCTCGTTGGACCATCATCGCCAAAGCTTTCGCTATCCTGCTCATTCGCGTGATATCGATAGGCCAAGCCAATTCCGAACCAACGTTTCGGGAAGATACGCAATCCGGCGATAGCATCGATCGGATTATTTTCAAATGCGTTCGGAGTGCGACCACCGATGTACTTCTTCGAAGTCAACTCGAAGATCGGCTGGAAGTACTTGTTTACCGGGAAGTCGACACCGATACCGGCGTTCAACTCATCGCCCCGATCAAGCAGCGTAAACGAACCGCCCGGAAAGTCGCCTTTAACGGCACTTGTCCAAGTGTAGCCGACGTTAGCTGAAAGGTTCGCCCACGTAGCAAGGCGAGCACCCGCGAAAAGAGTAGCGTCAACGTCACCCTTGCTCCCGCCGGGGCTCGATCCACGCTGCATCTGATTGAAGCCGCTGAAATCGTCAGCGTTATCGACGTACCATTTGTATGAAACGACAACACCCGCTCCGATCGGATTATTGATCCCTGTAAAGGCCCATTTCACACCGCCGGTGAACGAATTAAATGACGACTCACCATAAGTGCGGTTAAGGAACGGAGCGTCCGGAAGATATGACGGAGCCAAGGTGAACACCGTCGGGATCGTGTTTGCCGGAGAGCAGGTCGCCGGCGGGGTCGTTGAACCCCCAATTGGCGTACAAGCGGTCTGCAAAACTATACCGGGCAGGATCCCGCCATAGACGGAACCGATTCCCGGAAACGCGTCAGCACCATTGCCAGCCGAAATCGGCGGGCCCATGGTCGCATTCCCAACCGGAAAGCCAAACAGCGGTCCCGATGTGAAGGGAAGGCCGAGCCCGAATGTTCCGGAACTACCGCCAACATAAGGATACTGGACAAACGGCTGTGTTCCCGTTGGACGATAAATAGCAGTGTTCTCGAGCGAGCCAACTCCCGGTCCGGACGGCGCTAAAATAATCGCCGGTGCACTGGTAATAAGGCCGCCGCCAACGTTGACCCTTGAATTAGGCAGGTAAAAACCCGAGAGGCTTCTCGGTGAATTGACCTTGATGGCCCGATAAGCATCAGTATTGAAAAACAGCTCGATCCGATTCGTCAAACCATACTGGACGGCCACCGGGATCTCAACAATATCCACGTTTCCCGGATCCCTATCACGGTTGCTGTAAGCCACGCTAAAGGTGAACTCACCTTTTCTCAACGTGTCGCCGTCATAAACAGTAAAGAGCCCTGTGGGGCCTGCGAGAGTCGGTGCCGTATTTCTGTCGTCCTTCGCTGATCTTAGGTCCTTGTCCTGCGCGGAAACCGCAAAGACAAAAGTCATAAGGATCAGCGTAACGATACACACTCTGTACGCGAGTTTCATCATATTCCTCCGCCGAAAATAAAAAATTAAATTTCAATTTGTAGCTACAAAATACAATTACCGCAATATTTCAGTAGGCTACACAATTATTACATACGCTGAACGTCTTTCAAACCAAAAGCCTAAAATTCCAGCGTACACACAAAAAAAAAGTCTATATTTGCAAATTTCTGAGAACGCATTGACCAAAAGTCAACGAAATCTGTTACTTGGCTTACCTTCCCTTGCATAGACCTTAACGCAACTTTTCCCGAAAATCAAGCATTTTTAATAAATTACGCAAATTTTCTTTATGCGTAAATGCCGCGCATCCTGGTGTCGTACGCGACCCGGTCGATTGCGAGCATATATGCCGCAGTGCGAGTGTCAACGTGGTGTTTCTCGGCGTAATGACACAACTCGTTAAAGCTGGCGACCATTTTATCCTCGAGCCTGGCGTTCACTTCGCTCTCCTGCCAGAAGTACCCCATACGGTCCTGGACCCACTCAAAATACGAGACCGTCACGCCGCCCGCATTCGCAAGAATGTCAGGAATCACGAAAATACCCTTGTCGTGAAGGATCTTGTCTGCCTTAGGCGTCGTCGGGCCATTAGCTCCTTCTGCCAGGATCTTGCATTTGATCCTGTCGGCGTTCTCAGACGTTATCTGATTCTCCGTCGCGCAGGGCGTTAGCACGTCGCACTCGATCTCGAGAAGCTCTTTGTTGCCAACCGCCTCAGCATTTGGGAACCCTTCGAGTGAACGATTTTTCTGCAGGTAATCCAGCACGGCCGGTATGTCCAGACCGTTCGCATTATGGATTCCACCGCCGATGTCCGAAATGGCTATGACCTTATAGCCCTTCTCGTGCATTAGCTGCGCCCCGATACCGCCAACGTTGCCCGACCCTTGTACGACAACGGTAGTCTGCTCCGGGGTCAGTTTGAAGCGCTTGATCGCCTCATTTACACAAAACAGAACACCGCGGCCGGTCGCCTCGCGTCGACCGAGCGAACCACCGAGAGCGACAGGCTTTCCCGTAACGACAGCAGTTACCGTATGGCGAGCGTGCATCGAAAACGTGTCCATGATCCACGCCATCGTCTGCTCGTTCGTGTTCATGTCAGGAGCGGGAACGTCCTTGTCAGGACCGATAAAATCGATCAGTTCCGCCGTATACCTGCGCGTCATGCGCTCAAGCTCTCCGATGGACATCTGTTGTGGATTGCAGATGATTCCACCCTTACCGCCGCCGAACGGCACATTCACGACCGCGCACTTCCAGGTCATCCAAGCTGATAAAGCCTTTACTTCATCAAGAGACACGTCGGGAGCGTATCGTATGCCCCCCTTCGCGGGACCTCGGGCAAAGTTGTGCTGTACGCGGAACCCTTCAAAAACCTGGATGTGACCGGTATCCATTCGAACCGGGATATAAACTTTGATCTCACGGCTTGGGACGCGCATTACGGCATAAAGATCGGTGTCGAGCCCCAGTAGTTGAGCGGCGCGATCAAAGCGCTCGCTCATCGCTTCAAAGGGATTTTTTTCATCGCTTCCCTTGAATCGCCGCATTTCGTCTGCCATCGGATTTGCCATTTTTCTTTAGTTCTCCAAATTATGTCTGACTATACAGTTTCGTTCAGACTTCCCGACCGGAAACCTCCGAGGTCAAGCGTCACATAACGAAATCCTAAGCTTTTGAATTTCCGCGAGAGCTTATCGGCAGCTCCGACATTAAGAACCTTTTCCAGCTCTTCGGGGGCAATCTCAACGCGGACGAGGTCGTCGTGAACCCGAACGCGGAACTCTCGAAACCCCTCCCGGCGCAAAAACTCTTCGCCTCTCTCGACCTTGCTTAGACGCTCCACCGTGACCGGCACTCCGTAGGCGATGCGAGACGAAAGGCAGGGGCTCGAAGGCCGATCCCAGGTCGGCAGCCCGTGAGCCTTGCTGCGATTGCGAATATCTTCTTTTGTAAATTCGGCTTCAACGAGTGGGCTTCTTACATTTCGCTCCGCCGCGGCGGTCCGGCCGGGCCGATGATCCTTAACGTCGTCAGCATTCGTGCCGTCGACCACAAAAAGGGAATCCGTTGCTTCGGCCTTAGCGACCAACTTGTCGTACAGCTCCGATTTGCAGAAGTAGCAGCGGTTGGTCGGATTCGCTATGTAGTTCGTATCTTCGAGCTCGGATGTATCGAGGGTTTCGAAATTGAAAGCAAAGCCGTCGGCAAGACTCTGTCCTTCCGCT
>JANMUW010000183.1:0-15210 GCA_031392105.1 Acidobacteriota bacterium
TCGCGCTGCCCCCTCGCCCGCGCGGTCTTTCGCCTGGAGAAATATTCGAAGAGCGTCGGCGAATCGCGCGGCCGCGTCGACATTCTTATTAGTAGCTCGATGAACGAGGCCTATATCGAGCAGCAGAACCGCTTGTGCCCGTGGATCTTCCAAGGCGATCTGCAGCTTGAGCGATGCTTCGAACGACCCAAGTGCGTCAGCATACTTTTCCGAATTGAAACTCATCAACCCGAGATTCCTGAGTACGATCGCCTCACCGCTCTTCTCACCGGCGTCGCGATAAGCATCGCGGGCATACGAGTAAAAACTTACGGCCTTCTCAGGATCATCCTGCTTAGCGGCGATGAATCCGAGATCGTGATACACGTACGCCGTCTCGAGCCGGTTGCCGACCGCGCGCAGTTTCTTCGCCGCACGATCGTAGTACCCGATCGCCTCGAGATAACGTTTGGCATTCATCTCGCGAACAGCAAGAGCGCGAAGCGAACGGCCGTATTCAAGCTCGACCTCTGAAGTCTTTCCTGGATTTCCAGCCGCCCCGAACAGCGCCGATGCCTCGTCAAATTTTACGAATGCGGCTTCATATTTTTCGACGGAGTCGGCTGCCGTGGCCAGCGCTTTTGCTTGGGCGAAGAGAGCTTCCGCACCGGCCGGTTGGGCGAAGAGAGGCGTGCAGAAAATGAGCGCCGCCAATATCGCTCCGGCTGTACATCTCATTCGAAATCTGACGCTTCTCTCCATCTCTTAACTCCAACATCAGTCAAAAAACATCCCTCTTTAGTTCGTCCTGGCAATCGCAATAATATACGACGCCGCCTCGGCATTCTTGCTATCACGAACGGTAAGTTCGTTGCGGCCGGGTTTCAGTTTCGCGGCCGGGACTGTAACGCTTATAGTCGTTTCGCCACGGCGGACTCTCGTCCTAAGATTCTCCGCGACACGCTCGCCGTCCAGCGTGACGGAAACGGAATCAGTGAATCGCCCGTCCGACGGGATTGCGATGACTATCGAGACCCGTGTCACTTCCTTATCCAACTCCAAACGCCGAACCGGAATTGAGCCGTCACGAGTTATTGAACTCGACAGGAACAGAGTCGCGATTGTCACCGGCGGATTGTGCGCCGGTGGACGTTCGTTAGTATTTCGCAGTTTTGCGATCTCGGCTTCAAGCTTCGCTATCCGTTCACGCTCGGCTTCAAGGTCTGCGGTCAGATCCCCCGACGTCTCAGTTTCTTCATGTATGCGTGCAGTAAGATCAGTTTCCCGCTGATTTGATGCGGCGAGGTCTTCCTGCAACGATCCGAGGCGGCGGTTTTCTGTAAAGAGAAAGATAGACGCGACAGCCAGGAGCACAACGGCCGCGAGAGATGCAAACTGAAGAGCGGGACCGAACGAGAAGAGCCGCGAGAAGAATCCCGTCCGTTCGGCGATCGTTATTGTTTTATTCTCCGGTCGCTCGTCCGCGATTAACTCGCGGAGGACTTTTGCGTTACCGATCTTTTGCCGTCGGGCCGGGAGCATCGCAAGACTGCTCTCAAATCGTTTAAGTTCGTCACCTGCTAATTTCCCGTTCGCATATTTGTCAACAAGGTCATTCTCGCGCTCGGCGATCTCGTAGAACAGCGAATCGTCGCTCACAAACTTGTCTTCAAACTGCTCTCGATCCGTTTCCGGCATTTCATGGAAGAGGTATTTGTCGATATCGTTATCGCTCATCGCTCAAGTTACCTCCTGCTGTTTAGTGTTTGCGAACCTCGGATTGGTTACTCGTCCGATGCAATCGTTGATGCACTCTTCGAGCCGCATCCTGAGACGACATGCACGGACCTTCAGCGCGTTGATCGTGAGGCCTAACGAATCTGCGAGGCGTTTGCGCGCGATCTTCGCTTTTTCATCAGCATCGGTGTCGTAGTATCCGACGACAAGTCGCTTATCTTCATCGGTCAGTGTCGTCGCCACGCAACGCCTCAGGCATTTCATCCGTTCGTCCGGATCGTCGAGAAAATCGAGGTTCGGCTCAACCGGAGTTTCCGGAAGATCGTCGCCGACTGCATCCAATTTGTTTTTGCGCGAATGCTCAAGCGCGACGAAACGGGCAACCGCCGACGCAAAAGCATTTACATTTTCTACCAAGTCACCATCCGTTAGTTTTGCCGCCACGCGATCGAGAGTGATGTCGGCAAGCTCATCCGCCTGCGATTCCGCACATCCGCGCCAACGATGGAGATGCGCGATCTTTATTCGCAAGATCTCATACTTCTCGGCGGCCACCGACGGGTCAGCGTCGAGGCGATCGAGAAGAAGCTGGAATGATGTTGCGGTCAGGGACATGTCTAGTTTCTAGTTTCTAGTTTCTGGTTTCTGGTTTCTCGTTTCTCAAATTTCAGATTTCAAATTTCAAATTTGAAACTCTAGATCTGAACTCTGAAAATTGAGAGCCTGAACTCTGAATTTTCAGATTTCAAATCATTTACAGCAGCAGCGACGGCGAGGCAAGCCTCGCCGCACTGCGTTGCGGCGAAGCCGCATAACCTCGATATCCCAACCGGAGTTTCAGTTCTCACAGATCGAGAATCTACGAACCATAGATTGCCTACTTCACCGCCGGCACACTAAAGATCGGCATCTTGGGATTTCCAAACTCCATGCCGAGCTGCGGATTCTGGTGGCTATCCCAAGCCAGCGCCTCCTTTGAAACAGCGGCGCTGACTGCCGTCATAAGTTGCTGGTAGCTCATCGTGATCGGTTTTCTCGTCGTCGGAACCGGCGGCATGTTTGCCAGAAGCTTGTTCGTAAACAAACCCATCGGCGTTCCGTTGATCGATGCGTCGAGCGAGAATTCGTCATCCTTTGATCCCGTCATCGAAATGTAAAGCCCTTTGACCGGCGGAAGTGTCGCTTTGCTTACGGTCCCCGTCGGCTTTTCAAGATCCAGCTCACTGAACCTGCGAACACCGAAAACTGTAGCCAACGATTGGGCCCGCGGCTGGGCATCAGGGATCGCTTTTTCTATCGAACCTGAATGGCAACTGTCGGAGATCAACACGACCTGAGCACCCTTTCGCGTGACCGCGGAAAAGATCGCGTACAGTTCGTCGTCGAGGATCAGATTCCGCCACGGCTTTCCGCTCGTCTTCAGCCTGGCATCGACGGGAACGATCGCCGAGTCATACTTGTCGCGCTCGTACATCACTTCCATCTCGCCCGCGTCATTCGGAGCTTCCATGTAAATAAGCTTAGTCTCGTCTTTCTCTTCAGAGTACGAGTCCGGGAACAGGGTTCCATGTCCCGAGTAGTGGAAGACCAAAATGTCGCCGACGGCGGCCAGGGCCTGGTACTTCTTCAGATTCGTCAAGATGCCTTCGCGCGTTGCCGCGGCATCGGTCAGAAGCATTGTGTCCGTTGCTTTGAAGCCGAATTTTGTGATCATTGCTTCCTGCATTTTGGTCGCGTCATTGACGCAGCCTTTGAGCGGGTTGATACCGCCCGAGTAAGCATTGATACCTACGAACAGACCATACTTTTTGCCCTTTGCCGAAGCGGCCGAAACCGCGATAAGTGAAATAAAGGCGACAATCAGCGCCTTTCCCATCAGAGAATGTATCTTCATTTGTTGCTCCTTCAAAAAAAATATCGATTTCGCATCCACCGTTTCAGGCGACTCTAATTTCCAGTGTCGTTGATATGAAAAATGGTTTCGACAGTGGTCCAGTCGCTCATCGCGCCGAGTGAGCCGCGACCGTCGCGACTGTTAAAGGACGGCTTTTCAAGATAAGAGAAATCGCCTTGCGTCATCCGCTCGGTCGAAAAAATAAACTTGAACCGGTCCAGACCGGGCGTTTTCGAGGCCAATAATATTCCGGAAGCTTCCACGAGTACTCCGTCCTCAGCGCGACAGTCATCGCCAACGATGACCCGTTTACCACCCGCCGGGATCAAAACTCCACCCGCTTCCTCTGCCCGAAGGCCACGCGGCGAATGTACCGCGACCGCACCGTCGGGATCCACATTCAACAAGACCACGTACAAAGGCTTTGTCGAGTTGTTGGTGACCTCAAACCAGAAGTATTCGCCAGGGTTGAAACGGTAGAATCCGGACGATGCGTCCGCCGCCGCGGCCTGACGATTGTCGGCGGTGACGACGGAGTTTACACATCCGATCTCGCTCCCGAGTTTGATCGGCCTGACGGTGATCTTTCCCTTTAATGGCGACCGTATATTCGCTATCGCTCCTATCGATTTCAAACTGGCAAGGTGAACAAGTGCCTTCTGGAGCCGTCGAGCTCCGGCATCTCCATCCACCCCTGTAGCCTCCATGCAAAAACCGTAAACCGGAACGAAGTCGGGACCGGCAATATAGAACACATCGCGGTCAGGTTTGCCCACCGGGCCGCGTGCTTTTTCATCGTTGAGCGTCGGCATCGCGCATCGAAAGCTGTCGAGCTTTGCACCGGCGATCTTCGTCACAACATTCGCGAATTTGTCCTTGAGAACAGCGGCATCCCAACGCGGAGTTTCGCCCCGGCGAGTCGCCACCAGCTCGACTTCGCTTTTGTCGGTCGGCCTTTCCGGTGTCAGTAGATCGCGGGTCGAAGCAATGAGCTTTTTTTCGGCAGGAGTGAGTTTGGCTGAATCAACGTCCAGGTCAACTTTAAAGCGCATAGTCCCGAGATCCGGTGCTCCAACAACGGCTTTGTCGTCGATCGTGACAATGCGTTTTGAAGCGATGAGGTCAACCGTTGATTCGATAGCGGCAACAGTTTTCACATTTCCCCAGGCGATCTTTTCCGCTCCGTCGAAACGCGCGAGCGCTTTATCATAGATCGAAATCATCGTTCCCGGAGTCAAACCCTGCATCGCACCCGCACGGATCCTAACTGTTTGGAAACCGTTCGGCTTTTTTGCTCCAGCTTCGATTACGCGAATAAAGTTGTCCTCACTGCTGCCGAGGCTGCCAAAAACGAATCGCGACTTGTCGCCTTCGAGCTGTGGTGTCTGCGTCGGCTTTTCAGCGACGACCCGTCGAGTGACATTTTCCATCAGCTCGCGATAGCTCGTGTCGCTGCGTGCATTCTTCAGTTCGTCTATGAGGTAGAAGGTCAGGTTGCCATAAACCACGGGCCGTCTTGCGTCCCCGCATTCTTCAAAGCAATTTTTTTGCGATGCGAGTTCGCCGGCGCGTGCCGCGGTGATGACGATGTAGTCGTCATCCGGCGGAAGAACACCTGAATCGTCATCGGTTCCTTTCGCCGGACCTGAACGAGTTGCCGACGTAACGCCCGGGATCGAAACGGGCACCGTTTTTCTTTCAGCTACACGTCGAACGTCCTGGGCATCGCGTGTGCCTGAACCCGAATGACAGCTGTCAAAAATGTAGACGATGTTATCCGTCCACTGCCGAAGGTCGCTCGTCAGTGCGAATATCTCATCATCTGTAATATCGCGATTCTCGCCGGTCTTGTCACGGCTATCGTATGTGACAAGCGTTTCGTCTTTGCCGTCGTCCTTCTCGTCGCCGTCGACGTCCGGAACCTGCGATCCGTGACCGCTGAACTGGAAGACGATCACCGCATCCTTGTTTCCGGTTTTTTCAAAATGCTCGCGTGCCTTTGCGATCAAATGCGCCTGGAAACTTTCGAATATACCCTGCTTAGTTCCCTGCGAATCGGTGATCGTGACGATATGCGCCGTGGGGACTCGATAGCGCTCGCCTTCGAGCAACCGGCGCATCTCTACCACGTCGTTTACCGCGCCACTGAGCATCGGTGCGTTGACGTACTTGCCGATACCTACCTGGAGCACGTACATCGGAGGACGGCCCGATTGTGGAATCTGGCTCGCAGCGGTTTCGACGCGAGTAGAACAAAGCCAGTAGCTCGCCGTCGTGATCAGCGCGAGCAAACCGACCCTAAAGAATCTTTTGTAGAACAGTGAGACTCGCATTGTCGCGTCCGACGACCTGATTTCTTTTGTCTGTGAGTGAACGGAATTTTTCATATCAACTCTAGCCCTCATGCCTAAATTCGTCAAACGAATTTCGTCCCCATAATGGTGTCGGGATCGGGCAGTAACGTTACGAAGGAAAAAGACTTGAACAATGAGGGAAAATATGCGACAAGATACCCAACCTGATGCCCTTGTCAGTTTATTCAATAAAGAATCCGAAGCCGCCGACGTGTAACCGATCTCACTTTTCCGGTCATCTCTTTTTGCGAGGCTTCTGCTCTCACGTTTTTATGAAGAAGTTTGTTCTTATCCTGGCTTTCCTTTTCCTGCCTTATGCCGTCGCGTTCGCACAAACCGGATCGCCCACACCACCCGGGGAAGTTAGCCTTCAGACGCGGGAGCAGAGCATCCGCGAAGAGGTAAAGGTGCTCGAAGCGCGTTTGAAATATTTGGAAACGATACAAAAGGCAGCCGGTTCGAGCGATATCACCGCCGCGACGAGCGGAGGCTCGACGACCTTCGCAACGGCGGCCCAGCCGACTCTCGAAACGGTTTCTCTCAGCTATGAAGCTTTGCAGGAGATCGCTCAGATGATCGATCGAGAGCTAAAGCCGACTGTTTCGCAGTATCGCGGCCTGGTACTTTATTACGAGCCCGACTTCTTGGCGCTAACCCGATATCGCCTCTACCGTGAGCAGGTCCGCCTCGCGCTTTTGAATTACGAGTCGGTAGTGAAGCGGATCGAGGACGAAGCTCGAAGCGGTGCGAATGCCGGCTTGAACGAACGCACACGGCCGAAGTCGGTTCGTGGGTTGGGCGCCGAAAGCCTCATCACCGCCCTGAGCGCTCCTTCTATCGCGACATCTGCGATCAAGTCGGTTGCGGAACTCGCATCGCTGTTCCGGACCGACACGACCATTACCCAGAGCCGGGATGTCGTCGATCGCGATTCGCTCGGAGCCGTCGTTGCCGGAACCTTTCTTAAGGCGAATCCAACCCTGGTCATCTATCACCCGGAGCAGTTTGTTCCAGAGTATGAACTCGGAGTGCGCGATGAGAACTCGCTGTACTCCCAGATTTCGCGAATCAACGCCGCTGAAGCTTACCTGAATTATTTTCTGGATGAGGTTGAAAAGCTTCCCGCACCTGAGCGCGAACGCCCACCTCTGAGCCGCATTATCGCCGCCGCGAAAATCGTCCAGACGCAGATACGCGATCTTGGATTTTCTTCGCCGAATGAACGCGGTGCTGGTGATCAAAATGCAACAGCGTCACCTCGAGTTTCGGAATTCCGGCAGATGCTGCGAGCCGAGAAACTGGATCGCATTCTTGGTCGTTCCGATGGGAAAGTCGGAGTCATGAAGCTGCGACTCTTGTCCTCCGGCGGCGCGCGCCGCGATAAGAAGAATCTCCTTCTCGGCGGCAAGACCGATTACAGCGGGAGCGCGGTTGTCGAGGTCGCTCTCTACGACGCCGACGGCACAATGCGCGCCTCCGAAGTGTTCTCGTATCACACCGGATTTCGAAAATTCAAAACGAACGCAAAGCAGCCGCGTCTCTAAAAAGTTCAGTGCACAGAAAATCGCAAAGGAGCTACCGTCGTCTGTGCCTCCGGATTGTAGTAATCGTAGACGACGGATGGCGGTGTCTGAGCGTCGATGCCATACCGCGGCCGGAAGCTAAAATTGAGTTTTGAACCGCCAGTTCTCGACCAGAAATAGAGGACGATGCGGTCGGGTAAAATATCGTAGCGACTGATACTCGAATCAGCCAGCATCGCCCGCTCGAGAGATTCACGGCTAACGTCCGCTCCGGGAGGAATCCCTATTTCGGCCAGCAACATTCCATAGTTCCGCGATGAAACTCTTGCCGTCTCGACCGAACAGCTGATCTCGCTCATGATCGCGACATTTGTCTTATCGCACTTGTAATCGAGGCGCAGATCACTCTGCCGGTCTACGGGAGCATCCTGCCATGGAATGTAGTGACTCGAAACCACTTGCGCCATCAGCGCCGACGCTTGGGTGCTGCGAATGTTGAGAGTATTTGACGTCGGGTTCAAGCGGCCGGTGAGATCGATGCTCAACGCTTCGACGCCGGCATCGACGTCCGTGGTTTGGACGACTTCTCCGTTTAGTAAAACTTCGACTTTCTGCATCCTATTTTCCGGGACGGTCGCGAGCGCCGCCAGGAAGGCGTCGAGTACGTTTATTGTGGTCTGTGTTGAATGCCACACACCATAGCGATCCTTATTCTGCAAAAGATACAGCGTACCGCCGGCTGACGCTTCGGGACCGAGGGTTCTATTGAGGAGCTGGACGACGAGAGCCGTGGTTTCGATCCGGCCCGTCGTTCCCCATCCGTAGAAAAGTGTCGAGCCCTCGAGGTTCCAATAGGTCGAGCTTCCTTCCTTCACACCAATTTTCTGAAGCCGCTCCCCGATACTCCTCGCCGTCACGGTGTCGCCGGAATCGAGCGAGGCCAGACCGTAAAGTGCGAGAGTGTATGGATCGGCAATCGCGGATCCGCGCGTGCCAAGATAATTCATCGACTTCTGCAATACGGCGGCCGTGACACTTTTCTCAGCCGGTTTTCCAATCGCGATCGATCGGACGATATACACGGTCGTCGCTGCATCGCCCCAGTCTCCGCCGGGACGTTGCAGTTTCGCCAGATATTCTTCAGCACGGCGGAGAACATCTTCGTCAACCGCAACGAACGGTTTCGCATCGTTCAGGAATCGCAGTGCATATGCGGTCAGGGCGAGGTTTGACGGGTCCTTGCCGCCCCAATAGCTGAAGCCGCCATCGGCGACCTGATATCCGACGAGCCGTTCGTATCCTGCTTGCAAATACTTCTGCGCCGTCCGCCGCAGTGGTGTCTCGGATTTTACGAACTTTAAGATCATCAGATTTGGATACGTGGATGAGATAGTTTGCTCGCCACATCCATACGGCCGTTTCAGGAGGCCCTCGACCGAGTCCGCGACGTGCGAGAACAAGTTCGGGTAGATCTTCAACTCCGCTCGTGGAGTCTTCGACATGGCATTCTGTGGAAATTCGATCTCAAAAGTCTCTTCGCGATTGAAAAGTTTTGATTGTGTGCCGACGATCTCACGACCGTTCGGTCTGACCGTAACCGGCTTCTCGATCGCGTCCGATTCATTATTAGCGATCGCCGTGACTCTTTGCTTTCCGCCTTTGACGGGCATGTCGGCGCGAAAGCTGAATATTGCATTCTGTGTTCCATTCGGATCGATACCGATCGCCTGATGCTCGGCGTTCGCGAGCGAAAACCAATTAGCTGCCGCCATGGAAACATCAACCGTCTGAGCTTGGCTAGTGTAATTACGAACCTGCACGGGGAGTGAGATTCGATCACCTTCAGTCAGGAACTTCGGCGGGTCGAGATCGACGAAGAAAGGTTGGAACGCCGTGATCTGTTTTTCGGCGACCGCGACATCGCCGTTGGCTGTAGAACCTATGATCGCAACTTTCCATTTAGTAATACTGTCGGCAAGCTTGATCCTCAGTTCTGCGGTGCCGTTCGCCTGGCTCACCAGTTCGGGCAACCATAAAAGCGTCTCCGGAAAATATTCCCTTAGCCGGGGTGTATCCACCGGGGGCGGCGTGAGTCGTCCTGCGGGCGTATCGCCAGATTTTGTTATGACATTCAATTCCGGTCCCGACGAACCGGCAACCGAAGGATCACGATCGCGGCCGGAAGCATCGCGAAGACCCGAACGGGAAACGCCCGGAGCGATCGTGTAAAGCCCCTGGACCATACCCGAGGTTGGTATATTCGAGAAGAACTCCGTCGAAATTCTCGAACCTGTCACGTTTATCGTCTGATCGATGTCGCCGGCTGAAACAACAGTCACGGTCTCGCTGACGGTACCTACCTCGAGCGTCAGCTCAAGATCGGCGACGGTCCCTGTCTGAATGGAGACGCTCTCGATCACGAGCGCCTTAAAGCCTGGCGAATCTATCCGGATCACGTACGTTCCCCCGGCCAGCTCACCGACCGCAAACCGTCCTTCGTCATCGGTCCGGGTTGTTGACACCAGCCGCTGGTTTGTCGCCGCATGAATGGTGACTGAGGCGTTTGGAATGACCGCCCCGTTAGAGTCAGTAACGACACCCGCGATCACGCCGTGATTCGATCGGAACGCTCCCATAAATCTCGCAGATACGTTTTTTTCGTGACTTGGCGCCGACTTCGCGATTACGCCGAAAAACCGCGTCAGATCGAAGTCATCTGCGTTGCCGCGAATGCCGTCCGGCCCCGCACTCCGTATCGTATATGCGACGATCTGCTGACCGGACAAATCGGTGGACATGGCCGCAGTCGATTCCGTGAGGAACCGTCGCGTCGCCCGGTTCGCGATTACGTCTTTCGAGACGTAATACTCCCGGCGATAAGCATCTTTCAGTTTGTCTACGTCGAAACCTTTCTCACGCATCACCGAGCGAAACTCATTTTCGTCTCGGGGAAAAGAGCGGGTCTCGGCGACGTGTTTTCTAAACGCCGCCCCCATGTTCCATCTCAGCACCTGAAAATAATCGCTGCGGTGCTCCCAGATCGGAAAGTCGCCGTAACCGCCGACCTTTTGATCCCAACCGCCACTGCGAACCGTCAGAATCAGGTCCGAGCCTTTGATCGCGAACTCGAACCTATATTTCCTGCCCCACGCGTCGCGTAAAGCCTCGAGATCGATATTCATTATCTTCATCTCGTCGCGGAGTTCCTTGTAGTTGCGTACGTAGGCATCCGTGCGCGCGTGAAACGATTGGAACGCCTTATTGATGGCGGCGCCCGTTGGCTGAAAATAGTTGAACCTCGCCGTAAGAGCGACAGTGTCATCGCTCGTTCCCACATGTTCGTCGGCGCCGGAGCTGGTGAAAGATACGTCCGAGCTTCCTTGTGAAATAGAAACCGCTGGGACAAACGGATTGCCCCATGGATCGCGCATCGCCCCAAGATCGACGCCGCCGCGAGCGAGGATTGCCCGCAGCGATGTTTCGTCGATTGCCGCTGTTCCATTGGCATCAAATTGACGTTGGAGCGCTGCCGCAACGGGTGCGAATTGGATCTCAAAATTGCGCTTGTAAGCGGTGTTTAGTTCGTCTTGAAAATTTCCACTATCCTCCAGATCGGGGACGAATCTGCGAGTTATACCGATCTCGATAGCAAGCTCGACCTCCGGGGAAAGTTTCTGCGAAGCATCCATGCCATTGACTGTCTGGCCGGTCAGCCCGAAGTAGCCAAGGCTCGTCCCGATATAATCTTCAAAGTCGCTGTAGAAGCTCCGGTAATGACCGCCGAACTCCGCGTCTGTCCGGGCTCGTTCCTCGATCGCCGTATCGATCACCGAAATACCGAACGCGGTTTCGAGTCCAATACCGTCCTGGTCTTTTGCCGAGAGCTTCAACGTCGCTTCGGTACCCGGGCGATAGGTGTCTCCGTCCGAAACGGCTTCGATGGTAAAGTTGCGCGCCGTTGGATAGATAACGGTCCTGTTGTCGAAATAGGTTTCCGTCGAGCCGCGGTTATTCCGGTAGCTTCCGTATACGGCGACTGTTATCTCATCCTTAAAAGCGTTGTCGTATGGGATATCGATCGAACCACGCCCACCGGCGATCTTGAGTTTTTCACTCGTTATCACCTCGCCGCGACGTGCGACATCTACAAACAGGAAATTATCTGCCTCACTGGATTCCACTTGCAGCTGGATCGGATCGCCCTTTCGATAGACGACCTTGTCCGTGATAACCCGGACGGCGGGTTTGTGAGTGTCGAAATCCAGATCCTGATTCACACTGCCCTTCTTGCCTCGGCCATCGACGGCGGCGATGATCAAGTCAAGCTCGTCATCGTCGTCCGACAATGAATCGAACGGGACAAATACCTTGGCTGCACCCAGCCGATTTGTTTTCGTTTTGAGAAGCCGCCTACCGGGCTTGTCCTCGTCATCGTCGTCAGCTCGGTAGATCGCTACGTCGCACTCGGCCGGTGAGCCGTCCGGGTAGAACGTCGTCACAAAGAACCGGCCCGGGAAACGTTTGCTCAACCCGTCGTCGATCCCCGCGAGATAGACGTGGATCGGCTGCCTTGTTATTCGAATATCGAAGCGCTTTTGCTCGGTCCGGTTTGTCGTGAGGTCGGTAACATACGCCGCAAAGTGTATGTCCTCGAATTTTCGTCTGCCGTCCTCATAAAAATCCTCGTGATGTTTGGAAAGCTCGATGTCCGCCGTGAAAGTTCCATCCGCGGCGAGTTCTCCCTCGCGGACCTGCCCCTCTTCCGTCGTATATTTTTGCAGTTTGAAATCCCACTGCCGGTCGGATTCTTCAACTACCCGCACTTTTCCGCTCAACACCGGTTTGCCGAAGAGGTAATCGGCTCGAACAGTTACGCTCGCAGTATTTCGTTCAGGCAGATAAAAATCGCGATCTGTCTTTGTAGAGACGGCGAAGTTTGGTAGATCGTAGCGACTCACCTTGAAAGTTCGTTCATTCGCCGCCAGTTCGCGACCGCTGCCAACCACGACGCGGTACTCACCCAGCTTCGCCGATTCAGGAATGGCCCAGTCTACACTCGCGATCCCGAACCGCGAGGTCACCGTCTCGATCCTCTGCAACGTCGTCCCTTCCGGATCCTTGATCGTAAAAATAAGCGGCTCGCTCACGAGCGCTTTTCCATTCCAGTCGAAGAACAATGTCCGCACGCTGAGATTCTGTGACGGCTGATAGATCGGCTTGTCCGTTTGAAAGTATAAGAAGGAGGGCTGGGTCAGATTGCTTTGATTGACGTAGCGCGTCAACTCTCGTCGAAGTCCGTTCTTGAGACCGCTTAGTTTAAGTTCGGCCTCGTCCACTCTTGATCCCGGCGGTAGATGAAAACTCATGTCGGCGATTCCGTCAGCGTCTGTCGCCGCGGAAACCGAATATTCAGCTGGCCTCCCGTCCTCGAATTCGACTTTAAGCGCGCCCTGAAGTTGGACTCCACCGACACCGCGGAGATAAACCGGGTGGACCGCTCGCGCCCGCATTCGATAGTGCGACCCGTTCTGCAGGCTGGTGAACCCAAACGCCTCGAGATCGAAGATCTGAGGTGTGAGCCTTGATACCGCTACCGATCCACATGAGTCTCCAATTTCGTATCGAAGAGTGTAGTAAGGGAAATTTGCATCGTTTATTATTGAAGCGACGGGAGCGGAGATCTCGACGTCGTTCCGTCCTGTAACGAGTTGCACGTTCTCCGTTGCGATGGCACTGACGCTGCCGTTCGGTGCAATGAACTCTACTTTCGCCCCGATCGTCATCGGGCTTGCGCTGTCCACGGCGAGTCTAACCTTGGACTCGCGTTCTCCGACCAGGACCTGTATCTGGCTCTCGACAACGACCTGTGCATTCGCCGTCACGACGAACAGCAGGCAAACTACGGCAAACGGGAAGAATTTCAAACTCATAAAATGACCTCGTTCGATTGTTGGAAGCAGTCCGGCGCAACCGTTGCCTCGGAGTTTCGGGAAGGGTGATTTTCGAAACTTGCGCGTGAGATGCAGCGAGATTTTGATGTGGTTGCCTCGGCGGCGTGCGGGATCAGCGTGTCTCGATCGGTATGAGGTCTTCGGCCGCCCCTCCCGTTTCGACATAGCGGATCGGAACGATGAGGGGCTTCACCGCCAGAGACTTTCCTCCTCGGAACAACTCGACGTCGGCGAGAATGGTTTTCGCTTTCTTTTTTCCGAAACGCTTTTCGAAATACTCTGCGTCAAGCCCCGAGATGCCTCTGATCGAACCGACTTCACGGAGCAGCTCCTGCCGTTCGCGTTCGTCGAGCGCCGGCAGCATCGATGCAAGCTCGTAGAAATGCATCATGTCCCGGCCGAGGCGATGAGCTGCGTTAGCCAGATCGTGAGCCTCGTCGCGGAGCCGCTGGAGCAGGTGAAACGGAGGGGCGTCGGATTCGAATTCGATCCTCCGTCCGTCGTCCGTCAGCAAGTGCGAGATCGACATGTGTTTGCCTTTCGGTTTCACCGCCGCGACTACGCGCGGCGGGCTGGTCATTTCACGCACGGCCTCGATACCGGCTTTTAATTGGGCGGGCCCTCCGTCGATCACTATCAGATCCGGCATCGTTCGCGATACGCGACCAGCGACGAATGCCTTTATCGTCTCAAGCTCGCTCGCACGATCGGAGATCCAATGCTCGTACTCGTTCGTCAGCTCCTCACCTTCTTCCCACACCGATACGCCGGCCGTAAAACCCGTTGCGGAGATGTGGGCCGCATCAAACGCTTCGATCCGCGATGGCGGTTTGCTCAAATGAAAAATTCGGGCGACGTCATGCCCGATGGATTTGGTGTCGGGCGTGTTTGTAATAGCCGCGAGAGCCAAGCGTTCCTTTGTCCGGTCGAGGGCACGCTCGGTAGTCACGCGAGAAACGCAGGGCGCGGAGACGACGATATTAATTTTCCTGCCGAATCTGGAGCCGAGATCTTTTGCGAGTTTGGTGCGGCCTTGGAAATCGTGCGACACACGGATCTCGCGCGGCAGATGATATCTATAGAATTGGGCGATCACATCATGCAATGCCTGCGTCGAACTAACGCCGGTGTGCTTCTCAAAAGTAAAGACGAGGTCACCTAACGCTCGGCTCCGGCGCTGCGAAATCAGAATGACGGAAATGACACCGCCTTCTTCCTGCAGTTGATAAGTGTCGACGGTGTCGTCGAGCCAAACCTGCCACCGCGCGTTCGACCAGTAACGCTCAACCGCCTGGAGTATGTCCCGGAAGAACGCCGCCGTCTCAAAATCGAGATCCGTCGCCGCACTCTCGATCCTTTTCGATATCGACGCGAGAAATACTTCGCGGTCATTTCTCAGAAACTGTCGGACGAGATCAACGATCTCCAGATAATCCTCGCGACTGCACAGGCTTGCGACACACGGCGCGACACAACGCTTCGCGTAATACTGCGTGCAGGGAACGGGAAATGTTCCGTCGATCGCGATGGTGCAGCTTCGGATGCGAAATGTGCGGTTGAGAAAATCGATCAGGATGCGGACCGATGTGCGATTCAGAAACGCACCGAAATATTCATCGCTGTCTTCTTTGAGAATTCGTGTCGCTAGCGCGCGAGGGAACAGCTCCTTTGTGAGTTTGATGTGGGGATAGCGCGGCTGGCTTTCGATAGAGAATTTGTTTGCCATTGGTCAAACCAAAGCGGGGGCAAGCTCGCCTTCCGGACTTGCGAAT
>JANMUW010000188.1:0-15894 GCA_031392105.1 Acidobacteriota bacterium
CGAAGCGAAACCGGCGATCTCCCCGTCGCACTGACGGCAACAGCTCTCGCTGTCGATGCGGGAGCAGTGCTCGTAATCGAGGACTTGTCCGAACTGATCGCGGCTCAGCGGGCATCCGCGTGGCAGGAAGTGGCGCGGCGGATGGCTCATGAGATAAAAAATCCGTTGACACCGATCCAACTGGCGGCCGAACGGATCGCTAAGAGATTTTTAACCAGTAACCAGTTATCAGTAATCAGTAGCCAGTTAACTCTTTCGACTAACGTGGCGTCGGATGAGCAGATGAAGAAAGTCGTCGAAGACGGAACTGCGACGATCATCCGCGAGGTGCAGAGTTTGAAATCTATGGTGGATGAGTTCAGCAGGTTCGCGAGACTGCCGAATGCGAATCCGGAGGCTGGTAGTGTAAATGACGTGATCGACCAAGTTCTCGCGCTTTACAAGGATCGACTGGACGACGTCCGAATCGAGAGCAACCTTTCACCCGATCTGCCGCAGGCGATGATCGATACCGAGCAGCTCAAACGAGTCTTCGTAAATCTGATCGATAACTCGGTCGAGGCATTCGACGAGTCGGCGGAAGAAAAGATCATTACGGTCACGACTCGTTATGAAATCGCTCGTGACTTGATCGTGTCGGAGATATCCGACAACGGCAGGGGCATTGCTCAGGCTGATCTGCAGAAATTATTTCAGCCGTACTTTTCGACGAAGGGCCGCGGAACCGGCCTCGGATTGGCAATCGTGCATCGAATAGTTACTGAGCACAACGGAAAGATCAAAGCAGTTGCGAACCAGCCGAACGGAGCGAGATTCATTGTCGAGTTGCCCACGGTCGGATCTTAGTATGAAGAGGTGGCTTGACCAGTATCAGGATCTGATGCGGAAAACCCGTGTGCTTAGTGCCGCGGGTGCCTCGTTTGCGGTCGCTGCCGCAACCTTAGATATTTTTAGATTATTCTGGGCATTGTCTGTCGCGGAGATCTCTCTATTTGATGACCGCGACTTGGCATGGAATACGGGTAAGGTCGTCTTCTTACTCTCAATCGTAGCGACAGCCTTTATAATCAGAATCATCGTTCTGTTTTCTGCGTCTGGGACGGCTTACTATAAATTCTTCGGGAGTTGGTTCGTTGCTATGACAATCGCGATAGGTTATGTCTGGCTTACTGATACGAGCACACCACCCCCTGCTGCAGATTGCACACCCAGCGAAGGCAAGATCTGTTTTGGTATCTATGACATGACGAATTCGTTCGAGTGGGTGCGTCTAATAGCGGTAGTTTATCTTCCCGTCAGTGCGTTCCGATCGCTCGCGACCGGTGTAATCGCCGCAATGAAATACCAATACAAGTGAGAAGTTTACTAATTGTTGATGACGAGCCCGGGATCCGCGACACGCTTCGCGGAGTGCTGGAGGACGAAGGCTTCTCGGTCAAGACCGTCGCTTCAGGCGAAGCTTGTCTAACCGCGGTCGAGAAGGAAAGCTTTGCGTGCATACTGCTCGATATCTGGCTCGGGAAGGGGATTGATGGGCTCGAAACGCTGAAGCGTTTGCGCGAAAACGGAAACGACTCTGCGGTGGTCATGATCTCGGGCCATGGAAATATCGAGACGGCTGTTAAATCGACAAAGCTCGGGGCGTTCGATTTTATTGAAAAACCATTAAGTCTCGAGAAAACGGTCGTAACGGTCAAGAACGCAGTCCGCCAGCGCGAGCTTGAAAGAGTTAATCGCCAAATGGTCGACGAGCTCGCCGAGAAGTATGCGATGGTCGGTGAATCAGTGGCGATGCGTGCGCTGCGAAAGCAGATCTCGATCGTTGCGCCGTCAGACGGTCGAGTACTTATCTCGGGTGAAAGTGGAACTGGAAAGGAACTTGTCGCACGGGCGATCCATGCTCAGTCAAAGCGCAAAGCTTCGCCGTTTGTCGAGATAAACTCTGCCGCGATTCCCGAGGACCTGGTCGAGTCGGAGCTATTTGGCCATGCGAAGGGCGCATTTTCCGGAGCTAATGCTGCGAAGAAAGGGAAGTTTGAGATCGCGGATGGTGCGACCATATTTCTCGACGAGATTGGTGACATGTCGCCACGCGTGCAAGCAAAGATGCTTCGCGTGCTTGAAGAGCAGCGATTTGAGCCGGTAGGGAGTAACACGCCGATCACCGTCGACGTACGAGTCATTTCAGCGACTAACAAGCGGCTCGAGGATCTCATCGAAAATGGAAATTTCCGCCCCGATCTTTTCTACCGGCTTAATGTGATTCCGTTTCAAATCCCGCCGTTGCGCGAGCGGCTTGAAGACATTCCAATTCTGGTGGAACATTTCAATCAAAGGTTCTCGAGCGACTACGGAAAGAAACCCAAGACGTTCGCCGATGACGTGATTGAAATTCTTAAAAAGCATCAGTGGTTTGGAAATGTTCGCGAGCTAAAGAATACGATCGAGCGGGTCGTCATTATGTCTTCTAAGACGAAGATTACCGCGTCCGAGCTTCCGGAGCTCGGGACATCCGACGAGAAACCGGCTTCCAGTTTTCGATTCCCATCATTCAAGGCGGCGACGGACGCCTATCATCGCGAGTTCATTCTCCACAAGCTTGCGGAATACGATGGAAATGTGAGCAGAGCCGCGGAAGAGATGGGAGTGGATCGAAGCCATCTATATCGACGTATGAGGAATCTGGGAATTCAGGTTAATGGGGAGCCAAAAGCGAAGTAGAGAGAAGTGCTAAACGGTAAACGGTGAGTGGTAAGTCGTTCGAACTTACCACTCACCGTTTACCGTTTAGCACTTTGTCTTCCGACTATTTGGTCGCCTTCGTGACCGGGAATCCCCGCTTCCTCATCAACGCTTCGACCTTCGGATCTCGGCCGCGGAACAATCGATAAGCTTCCGCCGGATCGATCGTATTGCCTACCGAAAAGACATACTTTACCAACCGGCCGCCGACTTCTTTATCGTAAGCTCCTTTACCTTCGGTGAAAGCTTCGAACGCATCAGCTGTCAATACGTCGGACCACAGATAACTGTAATACCCAGCCGAATAATCGTCGCTCGCAAATAAATGTCCGAACTGCGGCGTCCGGTGCCGCATAACCAGTTCGTTCGGCATACCGAGTGACGCCAGCGTCTCAGCTTCGAACTTATCGGGCTCGATCTTCTGATCACCCGCAAGATGAAGTTTCATATCGACGAGTGCACTCGACAAATATTCGGTTGTTCCAAATCCCTCATTGAATGTCGCCGCCTTTTTTATTTTGTCCACAAGCTCCTGCGGTATCGGCTTACCGGTTTGGTAATGAACGGCGAACTTATTCAACACCTCGGGCGTCGAGAGCCAGTGCTCGAGAATCTGTGAAGGGAACTCGACGTAATCGGTCGCGACGTTCGTTCCCGACAGCGTCGGATACGTGACGTTCGACGACAACCCGTGAAGAGCATGGCCGAACTCGTGGAACATCGTCACGGCGTCGTCCCATGAGATGAGAAGTGGTTCGCCGGCTTTGCCTTTCACGAAGTTTGAGTTGTTCGAGACGATCGTCGCGACTTCGCCTTCATACCTATACTGGCCGCGATAAGCATTCATCCAGGCACCCGAACGCTTACCGTCACGTGCATACGGATCGAAGTACCAGAGGCCGACGTGCTTACCTGTTTTCTTATTTTTCACCTCGTAGACAGACATGTCCGCGTTGAACACCGGAACACCCGAGACAAGTGTGAAACTAAAATCGAATAACTCGCCGGCTACCCAGAACATGGCTTCGCGCATTTTGTCGAATTGAAGGTAGGGTTTGATCTGATTGTCATCGAGATCGTATCGCTCCTTGCGAACCTTTTCCATGTAGTAGCGGTAGTCCCAAGGTTCGATCTTGATCTTCGCCCCTTCTTTGTCGGCAAGCGCCTGCATATCCGTGACTTCTTCTTTGACGCGGGCAACTGCCGCAGGCCATACACCTTCCATCAGCTTCATCGCGTTCTCTGGATTCTTCGCCATCTGCGGCTCAAGTTTCCAGTGTGCGTGGGTCGGCAGATCAAAAAGCTTCGCACGCTCGGCCCGCAGTTGGAGGATTTGGGTGATAAGAGCATTGTTGTCGCGTGCGTCGCCGTTGTCGCCACGGTTTACGAAAAGGCGCCACGCCTTTTCGCGGAGCCCGCGATTGTCGGCGTACGTCAGGAACGGATCGATCGACGAACGAGTATTTCGGATCATCCAGCCTTTCTTCCCCTTTGACGTAGCAGCTTGTGCCGCCGCGTCCTTAAGAGACTGCGGCAAGCCCACGAGATCCGTCTCCTTATCGATGAGCAGAAAAAGCTCGCCCTCATCGCCAAGCAGATTCTGACTGAACTTCGTGTACAGCCCGGCAAGCTGCTGATTGACTTCAGACAGCCTCTTCTTTTTCACCGCATCGAGCTTGGCTCCGGCGTGGACGAAATTGTTGTAGTAAACCCAGACCAGCCTCTGCTGTTCGCTGGTAAGTTTGTTCTTCGCCGGTGAGTTGTAGATCGTCTCGATACGTTTGAAGAGCGCTTCATTCTGATAGATCTTGTCAGAATGGCCAGCAAGCTTCGGTGACATTTCGGTGTCGATCGGCTCAAATTCTTTCGAATTCATGTTGTTCGACCAGATCCCGAAGATCGTTTGCACGCGGTTTAGCGTGTTGCCGGAACGTTCGAGATCGACGATCGTATTCTCGAAAGTCGGAGCAGATTTCTGCGTCGCGATCTTATCGATCTCGGCGAGGTTCTCCACCATCGCGGCCTCGAGGGCAGGTTTGAAATCGGCGACCTTTACCTTATCGAATGGTGGAACGCCCCCGTATGGGCCGACCCATTTTTCCAAAAGCGGATTTTCGGCCGGTGCCTCTGCGGCCCGGCTTGGCTCAGAATAAGAAATTGTCATAACAACAAACGCGCCGGCACACACCAGCAATGCGAAACGAACAAGACTACGATTGGACATTATTTTCTAAATCTCCTCGGGGACATTGGATTTTACTTTGTTCCGGAAGGTTGGACAAATCTTTAAGGGGTGAGACGAGTACTTTGAGGGACGAAATGAAAAAGGGCAGATCAAGCGTCTGCCCTTCAAGTAATGCTGGTACACCCGGCATGATTCGAACATGCGACCCCTTGATTCGTAGTCAAGTACTCTATCCAGCTGAGCTACGGGTGCGTAAAACGCGAATAGCTAGACTACAAACCCCGCCCGAGCATGTCAAGTTTTGGGCATAGTTTGCAGAGTCAACCGAGTTTTCAGAGTTGGCAGAGTTTTCAGAGTTAACACAGTTTGCAGAGTTAACAGAGTTTGCAGAGTTAACGAAGTTTTCTGAGTTAGCAGAGTAAACAAGTTTTTCAGGTTGAGAATCAAGTTTCGTAAGAACCTCTCCGAAGTCCGAGGCTCAGCAAACTCTGAAAACTCTGAAAACTCTGAAAACTCTGAAAACTCTGAAAACTCTGAAAACTCTGCAAACTCTGCAAACTCTGCCAACTCTGAAAACTTACTTCGCAAAATATCCTTGCCGTGATCGCGGTATGAGATCAGGCCTATCGACGGCGACTTTTATCTCGCGCCATTTTCCGTCTCGCTTATCGTTCGAAGGTTGATATTCGATGGTATAAAGCGTCCTGAGATCGGCGGCGACAAGTGCGTAGAGGTAACCCATATCCTCGAGACGTCGGATCGAGTTCAGAGTCCCCCCGGAGCGATCGGCAACAAGTTTCAACCTGGTACGGGCGGCCGTATACATCGCCACTTGTCGCGGTGTCGGATCGGCAAGTCGTGCCGGATCTCCGGTCGGCAGAGCGAGCGGATAAATCGTCACAGCCTGGGCATCGGACCGCTCGAGAATGCGGCGAAGAACTTCGTTCATCTCGGGCTTGATCGCCGACGCGATCTGCTCGTCTTTGAGATTGGAAAGAAGTTTTCTATCGAGGTCCTGTGCGTCGGTATCGACCCCATCGGTTAATACAACGATCGCTTTCCGGCGATTCTTCTCACCTGAGAGTTTGTCCAGCGCAAACAGAAGACCCTTGTAGAAATCCGTTTCGCCGGATCCGTTCGCGACTGATATCGAATGAAAGGCGGTTCGGCGGTCTGTCGTAAAATCATTTAGCAGATTCACTTTGCTGTAGAACTCGACAACCGCTAACCGATCGTCCGGCGCCAGAGCATCGATAAATCGCGAAGCTGCCATTTGAATGTTCTGACGAAAGCTTCGCGTCGATCCGCTCATGTCTAGCATCATCACAACGCTAAAGGGGGCCGGGGCCGCGACAAAGCGCGAGATATCTTGTTTGACGCCGTCTTCGTAGACGGTAAAGCTCGACCGGGGAAGCGATGTGATCGGACGACCGCGTTCATCAACGACGCCCACATTCACACGCACGACCGACGAGTCTACGCGGATCGGATCGTCATCCTGGCTAAAGCAAAGCGATGTGGACGTAAGCACTAGCAGAAGGAGAATGAGGCTTCGGCAAAAAAGCATAGTGAAATTCTAACTTGTCAGACGCCGGTTATGGTAACGCGGTTGCACCAGTTACAGTTTCAATTCTTCCTTAACAACCAGCGGGAATTGCACTATACTTAGCCATTCTTTTGGATTCCCGGCCAGCTTTCGTTGCAGATTTGAAATCGGATCATGTTCTATCGCCCACATTTCTGCTGTCATTGCGGAGAGAAGATCATTCGCGCGAGGTGGACGCCACTCACAAGCCGGCGCTTTTGCGACTTTTGCGCGATCGAGCAGAAGCAGCACGATTTGATCCCGAGGGCCGCGGCAATCGTTATCATTCTTTTTGGCGCGGCCGGCATCACTGCGTACTTGAGTAATGGTCGAAACTCGTCGGCACCGGGACACGAAACGTCATCTGCAAAGTCTCGTGATCTGAAAGCTGTGAAGACACCGGGTGCCGACAATCAGGAAACTGCGAACAAGGACCGGGCAAACCCTTCCAACCAAATTGCGAACGAAGCAGAACCCGCTCTTTTACAAGGCGACAACGCAAATACAAAGCAACGTGGAACTCAACGAAATTCATCTACCGAACCGGTCTACCATTGCGGAGCTTTGACAAAGAAGGGGACCTCCTGTACACGCCGTGTGAAGATCGAGGGCCGTTGTTGGCAACATCTCGGGCAACCGGCCGCAAGTTCGCAGCGGAATTAAGGTGTAGATCCACTTCTCCCTTTTCCCTATTGATGTTTAGGCTTATTTGTTGGAAAATGAAGGTCAGTTTTTCTTCTGTCCTAGTTTTCACCCTAATCGAAAGATGAAAGCGCTTGCCCAGAACACCCTGATCCAAAACCGTTATCTCGTCGTCCATCTGATTGGGAAAGGCGGAATGGGAGAGGTTTACCTTGCAGTCGACCAGCGTCTTGGAAGTGCGGTCGCCTTGAAGCGTACGTACTTTGCTGGCGACGAGATGCTCGCTAGTGCATTTGAGCGCGAAGCTAGGACGCTTGCGCGGATGAGGCACCCGGTGTTACCGAAGGTCAGCGATCACTTCGGTGAAGGCGAAGAGCAATACTTGGTGATGGAGCACATCGCGGGCGACGATCTCGCGAAAAGGCTCGAAGCTGCACAAAAGCCATTTCCGGTAAGCTGGGTTATGTTTTGGGCTGATCAGCTTCTCGATGCGCTTTCGTACCTTCACTCGCATGAGCCTCCGATCATCCATCGTGATATCAAACCGCAGAATCTGAAGCTCACTGACGAGAATCACATTATCCTTCTCGATTTTGGTTTGTCTAAGACATCGACAGGCCAGACGCATATCTCGAATACGGGAAGTACGGGAAGCGTCGTTGGCTACACGCCGCATTATGCTCCGATGGAGCAGATCCGAGGTATCGGAACTAATCCGCGGAGCGACATTTATTCGCTGTCGGCCACACTTTATCAGTTGATGACGAACGTCGTCCCGGCTGACGCATTGAGTCGGGCGGACACGATGCTCAATGGAATGGCGGACCCGATAGAGCAGCCGCATACTCTGAATCCCGAGATTCCGACGGCCGTTTCAGAAGTCATTCTTAACGGAATGGAGGTCAGCCAGGAAAAACGCTTTGGTAATGCTCGCGATATGCAGAAAGCCATGCGGCGAGCCTTTACTCAAATGCAGGAAGCGATGGCCGCACAAACCGTCGCCTTTAATATTGGAGACGTATTTCCGGAAGAGTCACCGATGTCGTCGGCGGTCGAGAAGACGCGGTTGATGCCTTCTGAACCGCTTGAGAATGTGGCCGTCGAAGAACCGGTGATTGGCGACGCGGAAAGCGGAGAGGTCGACTTCGACGCAACCCTTGCTTTTGATCCGGCGGAGAACCTTGAGCATGGGAAGCAAGCGGGAATAAACACCGAACTCTATTCGCCGTCTACCGATTCGAATGGCGGATCACCTGAACCGGTATCATCGCCGGTAGATATCGACATACCGGCCGACGATTTACACGACTCATTCATAACCGTGGCTGCAGTTCCGAAAGCGGCTTTTACGGAATTTCAACCCGTGATTGACGCGGGTCGCGAGCCTAAAGCCGTTCAGCCGAAGAAATCGTCTGGGAGAGCCTTTGCGATCGTCGGCGGCCTGGTCGCCGTTCTTGTTCTCGCGCTTGGCGCGGCTGGTGCGGGCTGGTATTTCTTCAATAACTACATGGGTGCAGCGGCGATCGCAGAACCGACACCTTCGCCCGAGCCTACCGTTGAAGCGTCGCCTATGCCGTCTCCTAGTATGGAGGTGGTGACTGAACCGAACAGTTATCCAGATTCAAATTCCAATACGGTTTCGGAACCTGATACTAATTCAGCGGTCGCCGACACGCCGGCGCGTACGGATACTGAAACTCCGACAACCAAACTGAATCCGACCGCACCGAAGCCAGTCTCTAGCCGGCCGGCTACGACGGCCCCGAGAGCGACGCCGAAGCCGAAAGCAAACCCCGGCCGTACCGACATTATTCAGTAAGAATGAGGTTAGTGATGATACCGAAAAGATCCTTGCTTGGTTTGACCGTGTGCGGACTGGTTTTGTCCGCGCTCCTGACGCTTGCTGCCGATGTCCCGGCACAATCGAAGAAAGACGCAAAGAAAGCTAAGCAGATCGCCGATAAGGCTGCCGCCTCGTTTGTCAAACGTGATTATAGAGCGGCGATCGACGGATATTCTCAATCCATTGCTCTCGACGCGAACAACCCGGACTACCACTTTTGGAAGGGTGTTGCTCATCATTACCTGAACGAGAATGCTCTTGCCTTGCCGGAGCTGAACCTTGCCGCAGATAAGGGTTACAAGAAACCGCTCGAGATCTACCGGATCCGGTGGCGGGTGCATTACGCTAACAAAGAATTTGATCCGGCGCTCGCCGATATAAAACAGGGCTTGGTCCTTGATCCGAACAATCTTGAGTTCCTGCAGGGTCTGGGTGACATCAGCTACGCCAGGAACAATTATCGCGACGCGGTTGACGCGTATCAAAAAGGCGCTCTAAAAAATCCGAATAGTGCGGAATTGTACATGAACATAGCCCGGGCCCAGGCAAGCCTTGGTGATGTCCCCGGACAGCTCGCAGCCGCCGCCGAGGCGATCAAGCTTGGAACTCAATCGCTTGGCGAGGCCCACTTGATCATGGCCGACGGGTATCGCAAACAGAAAAAAACGGATGAAGCGATAGCGTCATATCTCAAGGTCATCGCCGCGAAACCCGACACGTACTCGGGGTATGAAAATCTTGCCGACCTGTACCGAGATCAGAATCGATTCACCGAAGCGATCGAGATTTCACGGAAGGCTCTTCGCGTATTTCCGAATGACGGTCAGATCTATACGAACTTGAGCTGGTTCTACAGCCTGGCGGATCGCAATGAAGAGGCGATCCAGGCGGCGCAGGCTGGGATTCGATTCCTTCCCGAGCGTTATATGGCGTACACATACCTTTGCCGTGCCTATAACGATTCAAAGAAACCGGAAATGGCGATTCGTGAATGCAACAACGCACTCAAGCGAAATCCGAATGACGGCGAAACATATTTCTACCTGGCTCGAGCTTACGACCTTTCCGGAAAGCCGGACGAAGCGACCAAGTACTACAAACAAGCCGTCGTCAGGATGCTGGAACATTCGAAGAAGAATCCCGAGTCACCTGACGGCTTCTATTTGCTCGGCAACGCATACTTCGCCGACAACCAAAGAGAAAAAGCGATCGAAGCGTATGAGAAGTGTCTGGAGTTGAGTCCTCGATTTGTAAAGGCGAGATACAACATCGCCATCATTCAGCTTCGCCAAAAAAACAAGACGGCGGCGCTCGAACAATATAATCGGCTGCGTGAAATGGATCCGGAGCTCGCCGGGAAACTCAAGGTCGAGATCGACAAATCGTAAGCACGTTCTTAGTGATTTTAGCTAAGCTCGCCGTTAGATGAACCGGCGGGCTTTCTTATTTGCCAAACACACGATTCACGAAGTCCAGAGAAGTTCCCATCAGAAAGCGCGCAAGATTCGGCTCGTCATGCGAACGGTCATAGCCGACCAACTCGACATATGCGTTCCCTGAAACTTGTTGATCGTCAACGGTTCCGTTCACAAAGCAGCTGCCTTCCCAGTAAACGATCATAGTCGTGCCGCGGGTGTCCAACTCCTGATTCTCGAGCCGCGGGATTATTTCCAGCTCAAGTCGCCGGCTTGGAACTTTCACTTTCCACGCCGAAGGATACTCGGCGCCGGTGCCTGGGCTTTTCCACTCTCCAAGGTTCTCGATCGAGAAGTCGCCGGCGTTGAGAGAGATGTGCTTCCCGTCGCGCTCGACGAACGTTCCACTCGAAAAAGGTGATGGCTCACCCTTGCCGTTCCTCAGTTGGTAACACATCAGCTCGCAGTCATTGTCGAGTTGGATGGAGAACCAATCCCAACCCTTTTGATTTTCGGTCGGCTTCCACGTTCCGAACTCGCGATCCATCCACGCGGAACCATCGAAATGTTCGACCTGCCCATCGATCGTCAGATCGCCATCCAGTGCGAGGCGAGTATAAGAAAAGTAGCGTGACGCCTCACCGTGATCCTTATACGAGACCCCTTTACGACCGTTCATGACGACCGGCTTTTGCGGAGTAAGAGTCGCTTCAAAAACAACTTCGTTGTCTATAGTCGAGCGGACGACATGCGACCCTCCCGATTCACGGATCGACCAGTCACCCAAGCGAAGATGATAATGGTCCTCGCTCATTGAGGCAGGAAAGTCGAGAACGCCGTTGGCGCTTTTGCGATGAGCGTAACGGAACTTTTGGTTGGTGATATCCGTGATCGCAAAATGCGCGAAGTAGAAAGGATTGCCGAGGAGTCTAAGCGGGACGATCGAAAACGAATCAAGGTCAGTTCGGCGCTTAAAGAAAACGAGCTCGAAGCCGAACTCGCGTCCTGATGAGGTCACGGCGTGGCCGGTGTAATACCACCATTCGGTTTGAGAATCGCGATGGGCGGCGAGGTCGCGGGGGAGCGAAACTTCAGCGTATTCCGTGCCGTTGCGGAGCGGCTCGGGCCTATCCGCGAATGCGTCTAGAAGCCCTCCAACGATATCCTGCGCAGATTTCCGCGCCTCGTCCAGAGTCTCAAAAAACCACCCGTTGTTCATTAGTTTGCCCCGTGTCCTCCGGTATTAGAAATATTGTATATCGTCGGACCGGAATATTTGGATGCTAGCGGGGTGTTCTTCGCCTGGAATTTGATGTCGGGGCGTCGGACGAGGTGTTTACGTTCACGCTTTGGATTTTGAATATGACACGAACTGTGCCCGAGGACCGTTGATCAAGATCGGACGGAACGAACGGAGCAAATGAGGCGTCCGACTGCAAAGCCTTTTGCAATTCTTCAACTGCCTTCCGGTCGCGAGACGGTTCGACCACCTCGGCGATCTGGGCGAGCCCGTTGCTGAAAACGTCGGCGACCACAACAACTTCGTCGTCATGCATCTCGCCTCGCACAAGTGATCTTGTAAGAGCGACGAGGGCGCCCCGCGGATTTACGCTCGGCGAGTACTCCGAAATATCCGATCGACTGCGAACGAAGTCCGAGGGCGAGATGTCGGGATTAGACGGAAGGAACACGGGCCTGTCCGACGGTCCGACGGTCGTGTCGTACGCTGAAAGCGGCACGGGTGAGGCCGACAGCATTAATGACAGGAGTGTAAAGCCGATCACCAACGATGCCATTGCTCCCGCAGCCGACGGAAATAACCACCTATCCGTCCATCGACTTCTACTGTCGATCAGCCGGAACGAAGGGTAACCAGTGGAGAGTGCAAGTTGCTCGGCGACAGACGCTCGTATCGCGGTAATCAGGTCACCCGGTGCTGATCGTTGCGGGATCGATCTCAAACCGAGGAACAAATCTTCAAATTCGGAAAGCTTTTGACGGCAGAGAGGACATTCGGGCAGATGAGCATCGACGGCCGAACGCTCGTCCGAGTTCAAACTTCCGTCGAAATAGAGCGGCAGATCGAATTGTAGTTCCTCACATTTAGTCATAATTCCTACTTTGAGCGAATGACTCACTGACCCCGGCTGTTTTCTGCTCACAGAAAACAACGCGTTAGTGAACTTCCATTTCTGCGTCAACGCCAACGACGCTGTTGCTGGTCTTATCAAAGACGCCGCCGTCACGCTTTCGCTTCATGGATGAACCTACCCCGTCCTCTTCGACCTCGTTTGGCACCGATTAGTTTTGTCTTCAAAGATAAAACCGGGGCGAGTCAATCATCCGTTCAATTTTCAAAAATCGGTCAGCCGTTTCCGTAGCAGCTCACGTCCCCGCGCCAGTCGAGACTTGATGGTTCCGATGTTGATATTCAACGTTCGCGCCGTCTCTTCGTAGCCGAGGCCCTGGATATCGCAAAGCACGATGGTTTCGCGAAATATTTCAGGCAGAGCCGAAAGGGCCGTCATTAGCCGATCGCGACGCTCGAGCCTGAGATAATGCTGCTCGGGTGTCTCGCCATCGTCCGCTATCGTATCGGATACCGTTGCCGTTCCATCACCGATCGGCTTATCCAGCGATACCGTCTCGTTTCGTTTTCGACGCTTCCACCATCGAAATCGATTTCGAGCGTGGTTGAGTGCGATACGAAACAGCCAGGTTTTCAACTCCGCTTCACCGCGGAACGATTTGATCCCTTTCAAAGCACTTAGGAAGGTCTCCTGGGTCAAATCGCGTGCTTCCTCGGGATCCTCCGTCATGCGGTAAAGCAACGAATAGATATCGCCCGAATACCGTGTTATCAAAGTGTCGAACGCTTCCGCATCACCACTCCGAAGTCGATCAACAAATTCCGAATCACTCACGCCAAACGCAGAGGGAGCACCGACCGCCACGGCGACCTGTCCAATATCTTCTTCGTCAAAACCAATTGACTTGCTGAAGATCATCTCGTGCGCTTGCCTTTCTCCCATCAGGAGAGAACTAACATTTGACGGTTCACGGTTGACGCGAACGGTTACTTAGACACCTCGTTCCCATAAATGTTCCCTCCCTGCGGAAAAAACTCGCGGCTTCGGGATCTGCAACAATTTGGGTCCGCCTTCTTCATATTTGCCCTCGATGCGTATTTAAGCTAAATTAGCTCTTTTGGAAACGGGCCGTTATCCTGGATTATACAACGGCCAACTAGCACGAACTTGCATTATTTACGATGGCACAACGCAAAAAGAGAAGGGTCGAGCCGGTAGCGGTACCGGTACCGACAAACGAACCAAAGGACAAACCCCGATATCAAGATCAGTTTCAGCAGAAAGTCGGCGGAACGATCGAGGAAGCAGGCAAAAAGTTCGAGGGCCAGGGAAGAAATATCCTTTATGGCCTAGCCGCACTTGTCGTGCTTGGCATAATTGTTTGGATCATTTATGCGTGGAGCGGCCGGTCGAATGCGGCGGCCCAAACGGCGCTTGGTAAGGCGATCGAGATTTCCGAGACGCGCGTGACTGACCAGCCTGCACCGGCCGGCTCGACCGAGAAAACTTATAAGACCGAGAAAGAGCGGGCCGAAGCTTCGGTTGCGGAATTCGACAAGGTCGCAGGACAATACGGTGGAGCTGTCGGCGATAAGGCGAAGTATTTTGCCGCGGTAAACCGGCTCGGTCTCGACCGGGCGACGGCAATCACGTCCCTCGAGGAGTTGTCGAAATCGAGCAGCGACGTTGGGAAGCTTGCAAAGTTCGCCCTGGCGCAAACGAGAGCTGAGGACGGAAAGCCGGATGAAGCAATCGCCCTTTACCAGGAGCTGGCCGGAATGTCGGATCCGATCGTCTCAAAAGACACGGTCAATTTCGAGATTGCTAAACTATACGAGAAACAGGGAAAGAAGGCTGAAGCGGCACAACTCCTGTTCAATCTCGTGAAAGCGGCGAGCGAAGTTAAGGATTCGGACGGCAAGGCGGTCCCGCTTTCGCCGGCCGCGCAGAACGCGAAAGATAAACTGAAGGAGCTTGATCCCGAAAGGGCGAAGGAAATTCCCGAGCCAGCTCCGGAACCGCCTATGGGCGGCATGCCATTCGGGCAGTAGTTTAATTTTGGATACGAGGCCGTATTTCGAGAGACATTCGTCTCTTTCGGATTACGGCCTTTTTAAAATCGTATTACCATTGATAGTTTCTGATAGATGGACTCGGAGCTCATTCTCTTAAGGCAAGGTCGAACGAAATGGCTGTAAACGACTCATTGGTCAACAAAACCAGGCCGGTGTATGTTCGCTCTCTGGCGGGCGGCTATCTCGCAGCATGCTTCGTGCTCTCTTTTTTCACAGCTCTACTGGCATATCTCGATTACCCTCTGTACGCGCTTCCGCTCGCCGTGATCGGATGGATATTGGTTCCGATCCTGTGGATCGGCGACAAGCTTACTTTTGACGGCCGGAGAATTCGTCGAACCGGAGTCGTACCTTATTTATTAGCACGGGCAACAGGAACTCGGGACCGGCTAAAGGTATCTGATATCGAACAAGTTGAAACTACTGCTTTTCCGGGAATCAAGCGCGGGCGAAATGTTTACTTCAACTATCGCACGACTGTCATGGGCAAGAATGTGCGGTTTGCGTTGTCGTCCAGGCATCGAGGTTTCGGAGACATGATCCGCGCGCTATTGCCCCGAATCGACGAGGACTGCCTTGATAACTCTTCGCTCGATCTTCGCGACTATTTTGCTGAAAAGCGTGACGCAGGAAAGCGCGCCAGGGAATCGGACATTCCTTCGAGTGACGTGCTGGATAGCTCGTTTCGTGATATTCACCTGAAATCGGATCGTGAAAGCGTTTTGTCCGATGAGACAGATAACTCTGAAAAGGCAAACCAGCTTCGTAGGCTCGCTAACGAATTGCGGCTTTCGGGGCTGCTCGTTCAGGCCCTTGAAGCTTTCCGGCGTGCTGCGATCCTGCGACCGAGGGACGCCCGCCTTCTTTTCGAGTTTGCCGAATGTATCAGGTCCATCGCGGGATCGGAAAGCGACGAAAAGCTGGAGCGCCGCGCTCAGGCGATGATGCGACTAGCGGAGAGATATGCGGGAGACGATTCGAAGCTCCTCTCACGGATTGGCGAATCGTATTTCCATGTCGGTGAATGGCGGCGGGCTGGGATCGTATTCAAACGCGTCGCCGATGCCGTAGGACAGAACTTCCGGACGCTTCGCGGACAAGCTGAGCTTGCACTGCGTGAAGGAAAGCTCGCGCATGTGATCCACAATTTCGCTGCGGCCGAACGACTGGCCGCAACAAGCTCACTGCGGCGCTGGACGAAAACGGAGATCGAGTATTTCTCGCATCTCAACGAAGACGATGAGTACATGGAGCTCGAGATAAGCCGTGTAAATCTTCACTTCGTCTCTGGATGGCGCAGCCAGCCCAGGCCCATCC
>JANMUW010000190.1:0-14066 GCA_031392105.1 Acidobacteriota bacterium
GGAGGAACTGGCCATCGGCTTCGACCCAATGCGCGACCGCACCGACCGCAGCTCGCAACTCGACATCGACCGCGTGCCCGCCGGGCTCAGCGCGGCGAATACCATCACCGTCTCCGTCTATGACGACACCTGCTCCGAGCGCTGGCCCGAGCCGGGCGTGATCGCCGTGCGGCTCATCTTCAGAAGCAGTGACGAAGACTTCCGTCGCCCCGAATGCCGAGGTCAAAGTCCATCGCATGTTCGGCGTGCGAACTGACGCGTCTGAAACTCGCAGCCGATAGACGATCTGATTCGCGACCGCGTCGTATTTGAAGTATGCCTCGCGTATGTCCTGCGCAGTCGTACCGATCTGATCGTCGGCCGCATCAACTATCTGCGGTGCGTTCGGGTCGGGTGACGGGAAAAGATCCGCCGGATGCGCAACGCTTGATAGCGACATTGCTGTACGGACGGCGTTATGTGCGTCGACGTAACCCGCTCCGACAACCCGTTCCTCGTACGGCATCGGCGTCGCCGTCTGTCGCAAAATTGTTACGATCTGGTCAGGAGTCAGCAGCGGATTCGCCTCCATCATCAAAGCGACAATTCCGCTCACTTGCGGGGTAGAGAAACTGGTTCCCTGCGATGTCGTGTAGTACGGCAAAAACGCCGGCGGGATCGTCGATAGATCATTCGCACCGACGAACACAGGAATAGTTCCGGCAACATTCGTAACGCCCGGAGCTTTCGAGCGCGTGCTCTTTATATCTACTCCGGAGCCTGTGATGTCCGGGCGGAGATTCGGAGCAACGCCCGGATCGGCCGGCTGTCCAGCGGTATCGCTGCCTGTGCCATTATCGTTGCCGCGCGATGAGAATCCGGCCGGGGTTCCGTAGCCCTGCTTTTCCGCGGCGGCGACCGATATCACCCACGGTGCGACCGAGAACGGATTGATCATATCGGGCGCGTCGCCGTCATTGCCCGCTGCGAATACAACGGTGATGTTTCGGTCGTGCATGTTGCGAGTCGCGACATTGATCGGGTCATTTGCATCGTACGGCAGGTCGGCGAGCGTCGTGCCGTAAGAGTTGTTGCAGACGCGGATGTTGTATCGAAATTGATTTACAAGCGTGTAGTCCATCGCCTGGACGATCGAGTATGTCGACAGGCCGACGTCGTTGCCGGCTCGTATACCGATTAGCTTCGCTCCGGGTGCCATGCCTGTATAGAGACCGCCGGATGCAGCTCCGGTTCCGGCAGTCACGCCGGCGCCGAATGTGCCGTGACCGCCTTCGATGTCGGAGATCGGAACATTCTCAACGGGAACTATCGGAAGAAATCCCGCCGGAAGCTCGAGTGGCACGTCTGCCGTCGCGAAGTAAACATTCTGGATCACGTTCTGTCCGAGCTGTAGATCGGGATGCGTTGCATCGATACCCGTGTCGATGTATGAAACGCCGATGTTCTTTCCCGAAACAGGCAAGCCGCCGTTCAGCGTTGTGACCTCGATATCGCGGATCAAATTTTCGATCCCGGTGATCGTCCGGCCTTCGCGATCGAGTAGCTTGAATGTCCGGTTAGCGTAGAGCGATTTAATTCCGGGTTTCGTTTTTAGCGCGTTGAACTGAACGCGATTGATCGATGTCAAAACGATCGGGAGCTGATTCAAATAGCGTCCGCCCGTTATGCCGAGCGAGCGGAGCATATTGAAGTCCGTCGCTGTCGGTCGCTGGTCGAATGTGATTATCACCGGCGTCAGGCCAAGCGGAAGCGCGTTTATTTTCGACGAAAGCAGGCTATCGACTGAAACAGCCGCATTTACCGAAAAAGCCGAGATCCCAATGATCGCCGCCGCCAGGATCGTAAAAAGTTTGCTCATCGTTTCCCTCCCGATTTATCCATCTTGAGGATATGAAACAAGGCTTGAGAGATAGTTGAGGAGAACTTGAGGCGTTCGACTGCGGATTGCGGATTCCGCATTCCGCAATCCGCAATCCGCAATAAAAATAGGCGGGATCCCGAAGAACCCCGCCCGAAATGGCATTTTGCCTAATTGATGGCTAGATAAGAGGGCTAGCGCAAAACCGTGAACGTTATCCTCCGTGTGATCGGGTTGACGGTAAACCGGAACAGCCCGGACACGATCGGCGTCGTCGCCGAATTCAGGATCGAGCCTCCGCTGGTCCGCGTACCGCCGTTCGCATTCGGCGAGTTGTTCGGCAGCACCTGCGTCGTATCGATCGTGAACGTCGTCGGGCCGTTGGCGAAACCAAGGACGCGAAGCACGTAGGTCGTGTTCGGCGACACTCCGGACGAGACGAATTCACGCGCCGTAGCTCCGGCTGAACGAGAAAGCACCTGCCCGTCCGTGGTTCGAAGTTCAAAGTCGAGATCGACGGCCGTCGCGGATGTCAGCAGCGCCTCGAGCGAGATCGCGTCGGATTTCGTCGTGATCAACACGTCGTCCCAGGTGATTCCCTTGAACAGCGGATTTCCCCACGTCGCGCTCGCTCCGCCGGTGCCGGTCGGTTCGCCCGCGACGAGCGTTCCGGTTCGCTGTTCGTTGTACAGCGAGTAGACAACCGGAGGAGGCGGATTCGATGTCCCGTCTCCGTTCTGTGTTCCCGTGCCGACGGTGTTACCGGCGAACGCGTTTCCATAGATCCTTGCGTCGAAGGTGAACAACTGGGTCATGGGATTATTGAATTCCATTCGCTTGGCGGCGGATGTTGCTCCGAGCGAAAGCGCCTGGTTGAAGACGAAAGTATTACCGCCCGTGTCCGCGTTGCGAACCGTGACAGTCGGATTCGAGATGCTCACGACCTGGAATTCGATCGGCGTGTAGATCGTCTTGTCCGTCGAGAACGCCCCGCGTGCGTTCGTCAATTTGTTATCGAACGCCGCGATGCCGCCCGTGAACGTGATGTTCGACAACGTTGAATCAACTTGAGCGGTCAGGTCCTGACGCTCCTGGAGTGGCCGAGACGAGCCCGAGAAACCTGAGAACCCAACCTGTCCGGTAGAGTTCACGCCGATCGCTCGGACGATATATTCGCTATCGAACAAGTTGTTCAGACCGGCCGGCGTGTAAATCTCGCGAACTTTTCCGCGATCTTCAAAGCTCAGTGTGTTCGCGTCGACGTACGCAACGTGGCGGAAGCCGGTCGTCGCAACATCACCGTCCGCATATTCGCGTAGCCCGTTCGGCTCACGCTGACCGGCAAGTGCGATCTTGCGCTTGAGGACCTGGTATCCCAAGGCACCCGAAACACCGCTCCAACTGACACGCAGCGAACGCGGCGTCGCTGGGGCGACCTGCACGTTGCTCGGCACTGGCGGAGCCGCTTGATTTCCGGCGAATGGCGTAACCTGCGTCGAGATCGTCGCCTTTCCTGCGGCCGCAAAATCGAGAGCGTTTACACCAAGCTCCTTCGAAGCGAACAACTGTTCGATCAACGCACGGTGCATTCCCGGTGCGGTTTCGTCGGTCGGATTCGATGAGTAGAGAAGTTGGTCGGCGACGATCAGGGCGTCGCGAGCTTTTACCATCGTGTCCGGTGCGGTTGTTCCGAGAATATACATCGATCCGAGGAAGTCACGTTCGAAAATGTTCGTGCCTTTCGGGATCACCTTGTTCGGCAGTCCTGTTTCCGGGATCGGCCGTCTGAATTGCGTCGTCGACGGATACATTCGATTGAGCATCTGGCGGTACTCCCACATGGTCGACATGTAGATCTCGCCGTCATAATGCTCTTCGAAGCTGGGCTGACCGGCGATCACACGTGTTGCGATGTCGGAATATTTGAGCGTCGAATTTGCACTGCGAATATAGCCGATCGATTCCGGATCGCGTCCGATGTTGCGGAATTCCTGCCGCAGCCGATAGCCGCTCACGACGTACTCGCCGATGTTGTAGTAATCGGTGATCGTAAATGCCCACATGTCGGCCTGGCCTTCGTTCAACGCGCCGCCTTCCTGGCCTTCGAGCCCGGCGATCGGCGATGTGATCGCGTGCATGCCTTCGTGATACGGGACGGTGCCTTCAAGTGCCGTGTCATTGAAAAGAAATCCGTGGCCGTACGAGGTCGGGTTTATGACCACAGGCGATTTCATCTGCGTGAATTCTTCAACGATCGGGGTCAGGTTGAGCGCGAATGCGTTGTCGAGTCCAAGCACTTTCTGAACGAATTCGGGATCGTCTGCCGGCGGATACTCTTCACCGGCGATCGGCGTTATGACATCGGGGATATGAACGGTCGCGGGAAGCGGAGTCGACGAGTTTGGATATTCATCGGGGAAGCTTCCGGTCGAGCCGAATGTTCCTGCGTCACCGGCACGATGCAGGTGATCGACGTATTCGAGCAAATAGGTCGTGAAAAAGAACGCGTTGATCTCGTCCTGATGCTCAGCCGGCTCTGCAAAATGATCGATCTCATTCGTTCGGGCTTCGAACGCGGTCGGATCGTCCTTTGCAAAATGCCATGTTCCGAGTGCGGCTTGCGCAAACGGCTGTTTCGTTGCGAGTGCGTTATTGACGATCGTGTGAGTTCCGGTCAACGTTCCGTTAATGCCTGTGACGACGTTTGTTTGATCGAACTTACGGAGGTTGGCTCGGACCTGGTCACAAGGCTTGTTTCCGCATACCGAGATGATGCCCTGATCTTTCAACTGCTGAGTTATGCGCGGATATTTCGGATAGATGTCCGCAGTAAACGGCAGGACCGGCGGAGCCTGCTGATAGCTGACAAAGTCGCGCCGGTTTACGATCTCACCCGAATGGGCGTCGACTGAGGTGACATAAAGGCCGAACGGATTCGTCGAGAACTTTGCTACTTTCCAAACGAGCCTGTATCCGTCGCCGGTCGGATAAATTCCGAGTACGGGCGCAAGCTGCGAAACCGGAGCAGCCTGTTGCGTCAGAATTCCAAGCGCACCCTGAATTAGATTCGAAACTGCTGCGGGAATATTTGCCGCGAAACGCGCAAGGTCTGCGTCGGCAGCTGCTCTTGCCTGCTCCGCGGACAGCGTCGGCTGAGTATTTACATTTACGTCGCGGAAGAAGGGTCCCGAAGCCATGATCACCTGATTTCGATTGTTCATGACGATGCCGATCCCGCCGTCCTGGACGGGAACGCCATTGAACTTCTGCCGGAACCGGAGAAGATGCCCGCCAAGTGCGGCCGTGTCATTGAACAGGAAGTAGTTGTTCATATCGGTGACACCGAACAGGCTCGCATTTTGGCTAATGAATGCACGGGCCGCTTGTTCCGGTGTACCCGAATGCGGCGCCGATGCAAAGTCGTACATGACGTCCGGCGATCCGCCGAAATTATTCCAGCGGGAGGTCATGTTCGGCGCGCCGACCGCAGTTTTCAGATTCGCCAGTGCGGCCAGCTGCTCACCGGTCGGAACGCGAAGACCGACCGCTCCGCTAGACAAGTTAAGGTCGAAGTTCGGTGCCGGCTTTTGGTAGATCTTCTCGACCGGATCGGTTGCGACGGACGCTTTGGTCTTGACTGACGACTGCCAAAGCACCCCGGCCATTGCTATGCACATCGCTCCGACAATAGCCGCTCTGAACATTGTTACCCTGCTTGTTCGGTTCGTTTTCCTTTTCATCTTTCCTCCGATGTTCCGTTTATAGAATTCTCAAAATCTCTGGTCTTAAATTGCGTGTTCGGAATCCCAGGAAACCCGTGGGAGATGGGTTCCCTGGTTTTCATCGTTCCTTGCCCCCGCGAGGAACGACTTCTTTAACCGCCCGTCGTAAATAACGTGCGGTACGTATTCAGCTTCGACGCCAGGGTCCCACGCGTAACCGTAGTGGCAGGCTCGAATCGCGGCCCGGGTACGACGATGAATTGTCCGGGTGCGATCTGTCGGACCTCCGCCGGAAAAGCTTCGAAGAGACCCAGGTTGATCGCGATCTGTGCGTATCCGCGAAGCGATGCGGGTATCTGAGAGTTGTCCGTCAGTGCCGTGCCGCCCGATGTGACGGTCGTATTTGCAAGCGCTCTCGCTCCTGCGTCGTGGCCGAGTGCCTTGACCAACGCAACCGCGAGATCGAGTCTGTTCACCGAACCAGTTGGATTAAATGTTGTTCCGGAGAAGCCGATCATACCGGTCGAGACGAAATCGAAATCGCGCAGCGTTGAACCTCGAGCCGTGACTGCTTCGGCAACGCCAAGAAGATCTCCGGACACGTCGAAGAATTTCGGAGTCGCAGCAACACTCTGTCGCAAGCTCGAATTCAGCGAGAGCGAACGTGCGAGCTCCTCGCGTGTGACGACGGAGTTTGGGCGAAATGTTCCGTCGACGTAAGTGTCGATCAAGCGGCGACGAAGGGCCGATTCGATCGTGGCCTGCTGTGCATGTCCCTGAATATCGCTGATCGCCGGCAGCAAATATCGTGTCTGCGTGATCGAGCCGTCGACCGGCCCCGGTGGTGCGACTTGCTGCGGCGACGTCACTGGAGCAGCCGACGTACCGCGAGTTCCGCGCGCCTCGACATACCACGTTCCCGGGATCGGGTCATTGACGATGCCTTCGCGAATATTGCTAGTTGAATTAAGGGCAAAAGTCGGCGAGTAAACTGTCCCATCCGGCGCCCACAATCGTAATCCGACGACATTGGTTGCACCCGGTTCGCTAACGAGATCTACAGTCGCCCGCGCCTTGAGTACGCTCACGTTCGGCTCGACTGTGAATGGGCGGGCATTAGAAGAAGCTGTGCCATTAACGGTCGGGTCAAAGTCGATATGAAAACTTTGCGCCGCGATGTTGTCGGTCGTCACGACGGCGTTGAATTCTGCCTCCTGGCGATTCGTGTAATTCTTGTTGCGGTTGAAAACCTTGTCGACGGCCGCGTGAGCATTCAGGTAGCCCGCTCCTACTTCGTGATCGGCGTAACCCGGCATTCTGGTCGCAGTCTCGATCAGGATCTGCTTGATCTCATCGGGCGTAAGCGTCGGATCAGCGTCGAGCATCAACGCGACGACTCCGGCGGTGAAGGGTGTCGCCATCGACGTACCCGACATCTGCGTGTAGAACGGGATCATCGCCGGGGGCAGAGCAGCGTCGTCGCCGGCGCCAAGAACATTCGTCAGACCGGTTATCGCTCGCACGGAGACGATGTCGGTCGTAAACCCGAAACGGCTCGAGCTTGATTCGAACGCGCGGCCGGTGCCGGGGGCCGTGATCGTCGGATACTCGTTATCGTTGTTTGGATTGTTGTCGTTGAGCCGCTGATCGCGGGGAACGCCACGCGAAGAAAATCCGGCAAGCACGCCTTCCTTCGAACCTGCCGCAACGGTTATCACAAAGGGCGCCTGGCCGTAAGCGTTTACCGTGTCTTCCGCTCCGTCGTTGCTCGCCGCCCAGAGGACTGTAATGTTGTTGTCGTACGCTCTTTGCGACGCACGGACAAGCGGGTGATTGGGGTTGTAATCCGTCGGCGTCGTCGGGCCGTATGAATTGGTGATCACCCGAATGTTGTACGTGAACTGATTGGCGAGACCGTATTCCCAACCTGCAAGAGCATCAAGGACGAAAATTACAATGCCGCCGCCCGAGCCGACGATCTTCACACCCGGTGCGACACCCGCGTATGTCGATCCCGATCGAACGCCGAGACCGCCGACCATTCCCGCGACGTGTGTGCCGTGACCAACGTTGTCGGTGTTCGGAACATTCTCGATCGAAAGCGAAGGAGTAAATCCGTTAAGCGGAACGCCGCCAATGGTGATTCCCGTGTTTCCGGTGTTTGTCGAAACGACGCGCTGGGTGTTCTGGATGACCTTGGTACCGAGCGGAAGATCGGCATGCGTCGCATCAATTCCTGAATCGATGACGAGCACCGAGAAATTTCCCGAGCCGGAAACGGGCATTCCGCCATTGCGAACTGTTAATGCAGAATCGGTCCGAACTTTATCCACACCGGCCATCACCCGGGAGTGATTCATGTAGTACTGAAGCTGCTCGTTGTTCCAGATAGATCTGACCGATGCGTTTGTCGAAAGACTGCGTACTTGACCCGCCGTCAGGACGGCACCGATCATACCGAGCTTGCTGAACGTCACTCCGGACGTAATGCCCACGCCGCGCAGAACGTCGAGATGTCCTGAAGTCAGTCCGTTCGGTGCGTTGAAGGTGATGATGACAACGCCAACGGACGCATCGTTCGCCATCCCGGCGAGCTGGGATGACAGTTTCGGACTGAGCGTGCCCGCCTGAGCCTGAAAAATCAAAACGCTTCCTATCGCGAGAACGATCAGAAGCCTTGATCCCATATTGAAAACTCTGCGAAATGTTTGATTCACGGCCTTTATCTCCCTGGACAAATAATTAGAAAAATCACTTGCCCCGAGAATAAGGGTTGAGCTTTGAGAAATACTTGAGCGGCTTATTTAGCGGGTTGAGGGAAAGTTGAGAATGGACAAACAAATTCCCCGGGTGGCAGCCGCTTCGGCTGACGGGGCGGTTCTTTCTAAGCAATCAAGACAATTCCTGATGTTATGTTCCCGCTTGTAAGGTTAAAAAAAGAACCACCCCGTCGGCGAAACGCCGACACCCCTCCTTGGTAAGGAGGGGAGTTTTTTCTTTGTGTTACGGTTCCTTGCTACGTTGAAAAGGGTACCCGTCGATGGTGTGAGATGTATTTTTTCTATCAAGAGCAAACTCCCCTCCTTACGAAGGAGGGGTGGCAGCCGCTTCGGCTGACGGGGTGGTTCTTTCTAAGTAATCAAGACTCAACACATAATTCCCTTTGTAACAAGGCGAGTTAAGAAGCGTCCACCAACTCCTTAAACAACCGCCTCGTCTCGGCTGACGGTTCAATTCCGAGCTCGTCACCCAGAATTTTTTTCATCCCGTCGAAATGTTTCTTCACCGCTGCGGGCTTTCCTTGCGCAGCAAGGGCCTTCATCGTCAGACGGTGCATGTCTTCGCGAAACGGGTCCTCACGCAAAGCCTCTGCGCTGAATTTAAGCGCGTCGGCCCAGCGTTTTTCGGAGAGCGAAAGTTTGGCCAACGCCGAGATAACTCGCGCCGCCTGCTCGACATAAAACTGACGACGTTCGTCGGCCCATCCATCATAAATGCCGGCCATGAACTCGCCTCGGTAAAGCTTGTACGCAGCCTCCAGATCCGTGCGAAATCTCGCGGCGTCTTTTTCACGCTTCGCTTTCTCGGCTTCGGCAATCGAGTGTTCGAAATCTTCGCAATCGATCGAATACGAAAGCTCCGGGTTCAACTGGTATGCTCCGTCGCGAAAGACAATGAAGTTTTGTTTGAGCGCTTGCTTGCTGTTAAGTGCCTTGCGTATATGCGAGATGGTCGGGTGAAAATTCTTCTCGACGGATTCAATATCCTGATCGGGCCAGAATGCGTCGATGAGGACGTCCTTCGGCACGCGGCGATGCTTACTAGTCGCGATATAGCAAAAGATGTCGCGGGCCCGGCGGGTCGTCCATGCGTCGGCGGCGAACGGCTTCGCCGGATCGCGATATATCTCGACCGGTCCGAGCACGTTGATCGTCAAGTCGGTGACCGGCCCGGCGGCCTCCGCAGGTGATCCCTTGCTCGCGGGCGGGATCGAACGATCAGCTGAAAGCTCTTCACGGAGATCCGCCGGCAGCCTTTCGAAGATCTCTTCGTGTCCAAAGATGCGCGGATTGCGTCGGATCTCGCGCCTGAGCCAGTACTCGTAGTCGAAGCGTGCGGACAAATCGAGCGCGCGTCTGGCCGCTTCGATCATTTCCTTCTGCTTATCCTGGCCGAGATATGTCTCAGCAAGGAGCATTGCGGCGAGTGCCTCGTCGTAATAATGATTTTGCCTGGCGAAGAATTCGAGCACATCCTCGATCTTTTTATCGAGTCCCTCGAGCTTGCCCTCGGCAAGATCGACCTGAAATAGCCGCAGCTTGGCGGTATTTGTTCCGAGCTCATTGCCTCGTTCAACGCGGAGCAGTATCAAGCTCTCGAGCAATGCCCGGGCTTTTGAATTATCGCCGCGAAGACGGTAGAAGATCGCGCGTTCTTCATCCAATTCCTTCGAGGCGATATCGATCTCCGCTTCGTCGTAGGCGTTAAGCGCGCGTTCGTAGAATTCTTCGGCGTGCGGAAAATCGTTTTTCTCGCGATAGAAATTTGCGTACGCTTCGAAGATCTCGCCGCGAAGGAAACGGAGGTTGTAAAGCTGGCAAAGCTCAAGTGCGCGATTGAGATGCTTTTCGGATTCCTCGAACTCACCCCGGTACAAATAGAGCCTTGCCACATTCAGATGGCCGATAGCTTCCTGCGGGAGTTGCTTGTCGGGTTGGTCCTCGCGGAAGATCCGCTTGAACCAGCGAAGAGCCTCACCGAAGTCACCCCGAAATCCGGGAGCGAGCGCGAGGTTATGAGTGACCATTCGAATGTAAGGGTCGTTTCCGAATTTTTCGGCCAACTCGAGCGCGACACGAAATTGCTGCTCGGCCTCAGCCCAGTTTCCCTGCACTATCAAACACAAGCCGCGCGTATTCGCGCATTTCATAAAGGTCTCGGACGTTTGCGGCACGAGTGCCTCGGCACGTTCGAGAAGCTCGAACGCATCGGACTGCCGGCCGCGTCGCCGAACCAGGCTCGCTAGTGAGTGCAAGGCTTCGGCCTCACCGATCGCATCTTGCGCCTCGTGGAAGAGCTTGACCGCTGTGTGCAGCAGGCTTGACGATTTTTCGGTTTCGCCCTGCAGGCGTGCGATCTCGGCCTTGTGCAGAAGTGAACGGGGAAACCTTTCCAGGTTTTCATCCGGGACCTTGTCAGCGAAAAGGCCGAGCGAGGTGAACGCACCGGCGGCGATCCAGTTACCGCCGGTCTCGGCGATGACCGCTGCGGCCCGATCGAAGTTGCGCGCGTCGAGCAGATACGGCAGCGCCATTTCCCATTTTTTATTTTCGAGAAGATACTCAGCGACGCGATTTCGTTCTTCAGCGACCCGAGCTTGCCCGACGTCCGATCGCAGCCGTCGCATCAGGAACTCGCGGAACAGCGGATGGAATCGGTACTCTTCATTCGATTGCCCGTCTCCGACCACCGTCAGGAAGACATTTTTTTGCGCCAGCTCAGGCAGCGTGGCAGAACAGCGCAGATCCGGAAACAGCGCGCTGCAAAGATCCAGTTGTAGCGATTCGAGCAGAGCAAGATGCATCAACAGATGCTGCGTCTCGTCGGGCTCGCGCGAGAAAACTTCTTCGGCAAAATAATCAAAGATGTCCTTTTCGGATTGCTGCAGAACGTTGTGCAGATCGAGAGGCCGGGCGTCGCTCGCAGTGTGCATCTCCTGCTCGGCGACCTGACGAACCAGCTGCAGCGCGGTGATCCATCCGTGGGTCCGGCCGCGGTATTCGGCGATCTCCTCCGCTTTCAATTCAACATTCAGAGTCTTTCGAAATAGCTCTCGCGTCTCGTCGTCGGTAAAGAGCAGATCGTCGCGCGTGATGACCAGCGCGGCCGACTGCGAGCGGCGGCGCATTATTGCGTGCGGCGGCAGGTCGCGTGTCGTGATAACCAGGTGGACGAGGTCCGAAGAATATTGCAGTAAGCGGTCGACCATTTTATGGACGACAGTGTCGCGCCCGATGTGATGGTAGTCGTCAAGCACAAGAATGAAAGGCTGCTCGATGGATTGCAGGATCTCGTTGATCAAAAGGTCGGCCGCGCGTTCGGGGAAACGCAGAACTTCTTCGTTCGCCTCCTTCAGATACGGAAAGATCGCGTCGCCGAATTCCGGATATAGATTTCTGATGCCGTGCGCGACGTAGCCGAGAAACACGACAGGATCGGCATCGGTGTGATCGAGTTGATACCAGACCGAAGGCCGCCCCTGGTTCCGAACGAAATCAGCGATGAGGGTAGTTTTGCCGCAGCCAGCATCCGCGGCGACCAGCGTGACGAGCGATCCGAGATTTGCCTGAAGCTTTTTTGTAAGGCGCGGTCGATCCAAAAGCTCGGAAACGGCGCGAGGAGGAAGCAGTTTGGTGCGAAGAAAAAAATTCTTGTCCTGCATCACTTCGAGAATGGACGGCTAGGCGAGCCAGTATTATGCCACATCGCCGAAATGATGCGAACGACGACCGCTTCAAGAGCGAACCGGCTTTGATTTTTTGTCACCAACGAATTGAAGCAGATTCGAGATGCGTCCGAATGTTGCCGCATGGGCTCGCTCGGCGTCGCTCCGGTCAAGGCCTGCACGCTTAAGTAGATCAACGGTCTCACCCAAATTGAATGCCAGCAGCTTTTCGTCGATTACATTCAACTGCTGTTTTGAACGCAGACGCCAAAGCGGACTCGGCGGCTTGCTCCGACAAAGGAGTAGGAGAGCGGTGTTGTCTGGTAGAGAGGACAGAAGGAGACTGAAGAATTCGCCAAACCATGGCGCGTCGAACACGTGATGGATGCCGTCGAGGACAATTAACAAAGGTTCGTGCAGAAGTTCGGTCTCCGCCTCGGCGAAAACGTTGATGAGAAATGTCGCGATCACGGATTGCGAGACGTGGATCTCGTCAGGCAGAACATCACTAACGGCCACCTTGCTTTTCACGGAGTTGAGTAAACACGTAGCAAAATAGTGTGCGAAGACATTCCATTCGACGTCGGCAGATTCGACCGAGTACCAGGCCGCACGCTCTTGTGTCCGCGCAAACTCGGCGGCGAGTGTCGTCTTTCCGGTTCCGGCCCGCCCGGAAACGAGCGTTGCCGGAAATTGCGTGAGCGATTTGCGTAGCACAACGTTCAGACGCGGGCGTTCGAGAACGCCGCGGTACCGCGGAATTTGCAGCTTTTCGCGAAGAATGTGAACATCCTCCCGCTCCGATGTAGAGCGTTGGTCACGAGACGAGCCGCCTGTAGGAGTGTAGGCTTCGTTTGATTCGAGATTGTCGTGTAGGAAGTACGTCATCATCGCCACGTACTGTAAAACGAAAAACTTGAGAAAAACTTGAATCCTGCCGATCCGCCGCCGGAATTCTCAAGTTTTTCTCAACCCGCCTTTAATAGACTGGTGCCAGCTTAAAGCTAAGACCTAAGTCCTCACCCCTACTGATTTTTAGCTTCCGCGGCTGGGGGAGCCGCATCCCGGATCGGAGCAGAAAGTGAATGTATAGGGTTTATTTGAGATCAGATTTGTTTTGTACAAATGGCCCGGCGGGAACAAAAGTTGCTGAAATCGGGGCGAATGGCTATTATGGGGTTCGCCCCCCTTTTATCTGTTCGATTTTGATTCATTCTGGCCTGTTTTCTTCCTCTTTTGGCCAGATCCTTTTTCAGATGAACAGATCATTACATTAGATCGAAAGTTAAGTCACGGATGAAGAGGTTAGTCTCGTTAATTCTACTTCTCGCACTGACGGCAGATCCCGTCGCTGCGGGAATTTCCGTTATCAGGTCAAGCGGTATCACGCTTACCGGTGCGGACGGTATTCGATATGTCGGCATGAACGGCATTACGCTGACGGGCGCGGATAGCTTTCTCAATTACAGTTCAAACGGAATTACGCTTACAGGTGCTGACGGGATCACACTTACCGGAGCCGATGGATCTACGTCGACCGGGGCGAACGGCGCTACCTATACCGGCCCGAACGGGATCACGCTGACTGGTGCCGACGGAATCACGCTTACCGGCGCCGACGGGATAACCCTCACCGGAGCCGATGGGATTACGCTCACCGGCGCCGATGGAACGCAGTACACCGCAGATTCGATTTTGATCAGGCGGCCGAACGGCATCACGTTAACCGGTGCTGACGGAATTACGCTGACAGGCGCGGACGGAATCACATTGACCGGAGCCGCGACGGCGCCGCTGGTTTGCGCTTCATGGGTGTGCTCGAAGCCGAACACAACTACCGACCAAAGATCTTCTGACAGGTGTTGATATGACTGTCTCGTCCATCAAGGACCTTTTCGCCAACGACATCGATCGCAACATCGAGGAGGTGATCAAGGTTGACCAAACCGACGAAGAGATCATCAAGCTCGAGATCGATGAATATCAGGTCACCAACTCGATCGCTGCGTCTTACGCGCAGATCCTCGAGGCATTTGCGGAG
>JANMUW010000197.1:0-3323 GCA_031392105.1 Acidobacteriota bacterium
GAAAAGGTCGCGAACCATTTGACCACGGAACACACCGAAGACACGGAGAAGAAGGCTCGGAATCCGAAGGTGTTTCGGCCGTTGATCAACATACAAAAACACGAAGCACACGAAGGGAATGATGACAACCTAGGGTACGAATGAATTTGGGATCGGGCGATCACCCGTCGCACCAAATTGTACGATCTGTGTTCCCGCTGTTGTTCTCGCGATGAACCATGTCGCGCTCGATGGCCTGAACACGGTCTCGTCGAACTTGCCGTCGCCGTCGTAGTCACCTGGTGCAACGACATCTCCCGTTGTGCCGAACGGGAATCCGTAGAACGAAGAGTCTTCGCTCCGGACGATGAACCATTCACCAGTCGATGGCCGCCAGATCGCAACATCAGCTTTTCCATCTCCGGTGTAATCACCTTGGACAGCTTTGTCAGTCGAAGTTCCGAACTGCATCGCGAGTAACCCGGCAGTGCTTCTCTGGATCCACCATTCGGCACCGCCTGCCGCGGCCCGGATAATTCCGATGTCGGCTTTTCCATCAGCGTCGTAATCTGCAACGACCGGCTGATCGCCTGTAATTCCGAACTGCACGATCTGCGTCGGTGCCCCGGATGATTGCGAGATGAACCACGTAGCCGATGACGGACGGAAAACTGCGAAGTCGGCTTTGCCGTCAGCGTCGTAATCGGCCGGTGTGGGAATGTCTCCATTGGTTCCAAATGGAAGAGCAAAGAAAGAGAAATCTTCGGATCGAAGGACGTACCATTCACCCGAAGCCGGACGGAAGAAAGCGATGTCTGCTTTTCCATCGCCGGTGTAATCGGCCGGTGTGATGCGATCGGTCGAAGTACCAAATTGCAACGCAAAAGTCTGACCCGTCGAACTTCGATTCACCCACCATTCCGACGCTCCACCGGCAGGTCGGAAGATACCGATATCGGTCTTTTCATCGCCGTCGAAGTCGAATGGCGCTGCACGCTGCACAGCAGCGTCACCGAAGATCGTAAATTGAAAAAGCCGCGAGACGGAAAAACCGTTCGGCGCCGCGGCGTCGGTGACGTACCATCGGCCGAAGAATGTCTGACCTACCAGAGCAGGATTATTCGGGATCGAGAGATTCGCCGAACCGTATCCGCCACCGGCAAGGGTTACATTGATCCGAGCAAACGAACCTGACGCCGGAATGCTCGAGCCGATTCCGGGATCGATTGAATTAATTACTACGACTGCCGCAGCTCCACCTGCACCGTTTGAAACCGCGACCGTAAAACTCGGGTTTCCCAAGATAGGTGGTTCGATCGCGATCGCGTTGGGCACCAACCCGCCTGATCCGGCTCGACCGCTTCCCGACACCACCGGGACGTGAGTCGATTCGGTAAACAATTGCGGTCGGTCGAATGGCGGCTGTTCGAATTTCACGCGGTTGTCAGTCAATGGACGCTTTAGAAAAGCCGCAAGGTCGGCCTTTTGCTGGGCCGTCAGGTTGCGCGGTCGAATGCGAATTGTATCGATATTCGGTGCGCTAAAATCGCCGCCGCGATTGTAGAACTCCACAACGTCTTCGATCGTCGCAAAGCGCCCGTTGTGCATGAAGGGCCCGCGCAGTTCGAGGTTCCGAAGATTCGGTGTCTTGAATCTTCCATCATCGATCGGAAAGCCCGTGATCGCACCGCGGCCACGGTCCTCGAGCTGCGGGCGAACGCCGACGTTGTTAAATGACTGGTCGGTCAGCAGCGCTCCTCCGTGACAGAAAGTACATTGCAGCGCCTGGAACAGATCACGGCCGTCTTCTTCCTGCACAGTAAGAGTTCCGATGTTTGCGGAGTACCTGTCGAGTGGCGTTCGATCCGAGAAGAGGGTCCGTTCGTGCGTGCCTATGGCCATGGCAATGCGGGCCGGAGTAACATCGGGTGATCCGAATGCCTCTTCAAATAATTCCGCGTAGGTTCGGCCGTCGATCCAGGCGTTGAGTCCTGCGGGAATGTTATGCGCGAGGGCCAACGGTTTGGATCCGGCTACGCGCGCAGCGACTTGCGGCCAATCCCGCCCGGTGTGTCCCATCTCGGCGTCAGAAATTGGCGGGCCGACCGCCTGGCTCTCGAGCGACCCATTCGTTCCAAGTATGACCACGCTGGTTAGCGGATCCCTGAATACATCTGTCGCGCGTCCGTCCCAGAAGAGCCCGAGATCCGAATAACCGGCGTTCAGATAGGAAGGTGTTTTTCTTCCGGTGACCTGAAGATCCATTCCAAAAATGGAGGACCATCCGTAATTCCCGTCCGAGTAATTAACAGGCACACCAGGTGAACCAAAAATATCGTCAGGCGTGGCGAAGGTACCGTCGAATCCGGGATTGCGGGTCGCAGCGGAAGTACGCGGATCGGATCCGCCTTCTGCAGGACGATGACAGGTTCCGCAGGATACCGTCTTTGTGGACGATAACTGCTCATCCCAAAAAAGTGTTTTTCCAAGGTACGCCTTTGCCGCTGTGATCGGATTGCCGGATGGAACGATCGGCGGCTGAAGTGGCGGGAAGGGCGGACCTGGATTGCTGTCGCCGACCGCCCGTATGCCTTGATCCGAATTGCTAAACCCACTATTCGTTTGAGTATTCTCGCCGCGCACCCAATAGTAGTATTGCTGGCCCGCCGTCGCCGAAGGGTCGAAGAAATAATTCGCGGCCGTCGTGCCAACATCGGTGGCCGACCCATTATCGTTTATAACGTTTCGGAATACCCTGTAAACAGTCGCCCCGCGGACCGGTTGCCAGTGCACTCCAACCTTGGTCGCGTAATCGCCATCCGATGCGGTCAGGCCTGTCGGCGAGGACAGTGCTCCACCTGCGGCTTGTCCCGTGACAACTGACACGGGCCGGTAAAAGCAGACGCAGAAAACTGCTAGGGCGAAGCACAGAACAATTGCCAGTTTGATACGTCGCAGGGACATCGAAAAGTTCATCAGCGTGTTTTAAGAATTCGCTACGGATAGGGAAGCTGTAATAAAAAACCCGATGATAATATCATCCGCCGCCGACATGCTCAAGAACCAGCGAGCCACTCCGGCTTTTCGGTCATCAAAGATTTCGGTAGAATCGACGCCATGAAGAAAGCATTCCTGATCTTATTTGCATTGACGGCCGCAGTTACCGGCGCGGCACAGACGCCAACCCCCACACCTCTTCCTGCTCCGTCTTTGCCGGCCGTGGTGCAAAACCAGGTTCAGACACTCGCGGATCTTCAGGCGAGAATTCGCACGCGGCTGCTTGCTCCAGAGCTTCGGCGGGGACAGGTCGGAGTTAAGATCGTCTCGCTAAGCTCCGGCAAGGT
>JANMUW010000263.1:0-5995 GCA_031392105.1 Acidobacteriota bacterium
GTTGTCAAAGAAAACTTTCTCGCGCGATTGCTCGGGTGCTTCGAAGTTGATCGCCTCGACCTTGATGAGAGCAAAATAACGCTCGCCTTCCTTCGGCGGGCGGATCTGGCCCGAAACGGTATCGCCTGTACGAAGGTCAAACTTGCGGATCTGTGACGGGCTCACGTAGATGTCGTCGGGACCGGGCAGATAGTTGTACTCGGGTGCTCGCAGAAAACCGAATCCGTCGGGCAAGGTTTCGAGGACGCCTTCCGAGAATATCAGTCCGCTTTTTTCCGTCTGGGCGGCGAGAACTTTGAAGATCAATTCCTGCTTGCGAAGTCCGCTCGCGCCTTCGATCCCCATTTCCTTCGCGATATGTGTCAGTTCACTGATCGACATATCCTTCAGATCGGAAATGTTCAAAAGTTCAGAGCCCGTACCTCCTGTGTTCGCCGGTTTCCCGTCACTCTTTGGTTGTTCGGTTTCCTGACCGTTCACCATTTCCTCACCCTCAGGACTATCGCCGTCGACCCGTACCGACCGTGCCTTGCCGCGAGGTGTTGTTTTTGTGGTTGCCATTGTTTTTCCGGTTGATGTGGAATTCAGAAGCGTTGATTCACGCTCAGAGGATTAAGTTATTCAAAGATTAGAGCCTTCAAAATGCTTTGAGTTTAAAGGTGGAGATTATTCGTATGGATAAGCCTGTAGTATAAAATGCGTCTTGAGAAGCTCAAGAACCCTCGAGTTTTTCGGGATATCTAGATTATTACTACAATAAAACGAATAAAGCAAATAATATTGCGGAATTTTATTAAGGTTTTTACGACAGCGCAGCGATGATCTCCGACCATACGGCGTCGCGTCCTTTTCCGGTCTGAGATGAGAAGGTGACCACCTTGCTTCCGGACATTTCGGCTTCGATCAATCTGACCTGTTTGCCAAGCTCATTGGAAGAAAGTTTGTCGGATTTCGTGGCAACAACGATGTGCTTTTTTTCATTAAAGACCAGCCACTCGTGAAGCTGGAGATCAAGTTGCGAAGGCTTGTGGCGCGAGTCTACAAGTTGGATGCACAGTGCGAGTTCTTCCCGGTCAGAAAGATATTCCTCCGCCATCTTCCCCCAATCCGCCCTCATCGTTTTTGACACTTTCGCAAAGCCATAGCCCGGAAGATCTACGAAGTAGAAATTATCGTTAACCAGAAAGTAGTTGATACTTTGTGTGCGGCCCGGGGTATTCGATGTTCGAGCCAGTCCTTTCCTCTGCAAAAGCGAATTGAGAAGCGACGATTTCCCTACATTCGAACGACCCAGAAAAGCGATCTCGGGGCGGCTGTCCCCCGGCCAATGGGCGCGTTCAAACGCACTTTTTACGAACTCTGCAGACGTGATCTTCATCTTGGATGATTATACGGCAAACCGTCGATGGGCAAACTGACATGAAAAAGCCCTCGCCGCGTGGGCGAGGGCCAAGCAAAATGGGATCAGGCTATTCGACCGAGGTCGTAATGTCCGCCGGGGGCGTATCGCCACTCCATAACTGAGGCGTTTCGATCACGTCTTCGGGCTTGTCGGGCTCTATCGCAAATCTCAAAACCTCGTCGATCATATCTACCGTGTGTATCGTCAGGTCTTCGCGAACTTCTTCTGGGATATCCGCAAGATCCTTCTCGTTTTCCTTCGACAGGATCAGGGTCTTTAAACCAAACCGATGAGCCGCAAGAAGCTTCTCTTTGACCCCACCGATCGGGAGCACCTTGCCTCGCAAAGTGATCTCGCCCGTCATCGCCACATCGTGGCGGGCACGTTTTTTGGTCAAGGCGGAAACCATTGCGGTCGCGATCGTGATTCCCGCACTCGGTCCGTCCTTCGGGATCGCTCCCTCGGGAACGTGGATGTGAAGATCCTTCTCACGAAAATCTTTCGGATCGATACCGAGTTCTTCGGCTCTCGAGCGAACACAAGTAAGGGCCGCACGTGCAGATTCCTGCATGACTTCGCCGAGTTTTCCGGTCAACGTGACCTCGCCTTTTCCCGCGACAAGTGTCGCTTCGACCTGGAGCACATCGCCGCCCACCTCAGTCCATGCTAAACCGTTCACGAGGCCGATCTCACTCTTTCGTGCGATATCCTGTTTGCGGAAGCGAATGGTGCCGAGCAGTTCCCTAACCTTCTCGGCGTCGATAACGACTCGAAAAGCATCCTTCTCCTCGGAAAGGACATATTTTCGCGCGATCTTTCGCAGACATGAGCCGATCTCGCGTTCGAGATTTCGCACGCCCGCTTCTCGCGTATAGTGCCGTATCGTTTCCAGAATACCGTCATCGGTGAATTTAACTTTCTCAGGATCAATACCGTTGTGCTCGCACTGCTTGGCGATGAGGTGCCGTTTGGCTATCTCTAGTTTTTCACGTTCTGTATATCCGGACAGGTTCAGGATCTCAAGACGATCCTGCAGCGCCGGCGGGATCGTGTGCAACACGTTCGCCGTCGCGATAAAGAAAACGTGTGAAAGATCGTAGTCGACATCAAGATAGTGATCGCGGAACGTATGGTTCTGCTCCGGATCCAAAACCTCGAGCAAGGCAGAAGAAGGATCGCCACGGAAGTCGCGGCCGAGTTTGTCGACCTCATCAAGCAATATCACGGGATTGATCGTTCCTGCCCGCTTCATCAACTGGACGATCTGGCCCGGTAAGGCACCAATATATGTCCGGCGGTGTCCGCGGATCTCAGCTTCGTCATGAACGCCGCCAAGAGCGAGGCGTACAAACTTTCTACCCGTCGCGCGGGCGATTGATTTTCCGAGCGAAGTCTTACCGACACCCGGTGCTCCCACGAAACAAAGGATCGTTCCCTTCGGGTTATCGACCAATTGGCGAACCGCGAGGAATTCCAAGATGCGTTCCTTGATCTTGTCGAGCCCGTAATGATCCTCGTTCAGCGTCTCTTCAGCAACTGCAAGATCGTTTAATTCGTCCGAGCGGTTCTTCCACGGCACGTTGATCAGCCAGTCGAGATACGTTCGCGACACAGTGCTTTCGGCGGACATTGGCGGCATGGCTTCGAGACGAGAAAACTCTTGCAGAGCTTTATCCTTCGCCTCTTCGGTCATGCCCGCTTCTTCGATCTTTTTCTTGATATCCTCAAGCTCGGCCTTTTCGTCCTTGCGGCCAAGCTCTTTGTGAATAGCCTTGATCTGCTCGTTCAGGTAATACTCGCGCTGATGCTTGTCCATCTGCTTCTTTGTGCGCGAGTGGATCGAGCGGTCTAGCTGGCGTTTTTCGATTTCGGTTTCGAGGATCTCGACGAGCTTCTGCAGACGCTCCGATACGGAGATCGTCTCGAGCAGATCCTGTTTTTCTTCGACGGTTATTCTGAGATGCGAGGACATCGCATCGGCGATCTGCGCGGCAGAGATCCCCCTCAGCGACGCATGCAGGGCGTCTGTGTACGCATCGGGCGATACGCGAAGGAACTGTTCGACAAGGGTGTGGATCTTTTGCAGCAGGCCGTCCGTTCGATAACCTGATTCGTCGCTCGGCGTGATCTTCCGGACATGCGCATAGAACATACCGTCCGGGTCCTGTTCCACGCGAACCGACTCACCGCGTTCGCGGCCTTCGACAACGACTTTTATCTGTCCGTTATCCTGCCGCTGTGCCTGAAGGATGCGTCCGAGCGTACCGATCGAGAATATCTGTCCCGCGGTCGGTTCGTCGATCGTTGCATCATGCTGCGTCGCGAGAAAGATATCTCGGTCGCCTGTCATCGCCTCTTCGAGCGCTCGAACTGACGACGGGCGGCCGATCTTAAAGGCTACCTTTGTCGAGGGAAATATAACGACGTCGCGAATAGGCACCATTGGATAGCGCCTGATGTCCGACGGCATTTGGTCTGTAAATTCTTGCATAACAGGGGAACGTCTTATTTAGAGAATTTGTATCGGGTTATGGGCTATTTCTATTTACGCAAAATTGACAGCGAAAAGCAACAAAAACGGTTCGCCTAAATAAAGTGCGATTGCGAGCAGAATTCTAATTTTTTCCGTTTCCGGACGTGAGGCTTGCGCTTTCGATTCTCTTTGATATCATACTCAGCGGATTACCTCCACGGTAATCCGCTGAGAGACGCTTTGTACGGAGTGGGAGACGTACGAAGCGTCTCTCTTTCATTTTCTTTTGTACTGTCGCATACCGTAACATTCACCCTATTCCAGTTATCATAGCTTTCCTTCCTAGTGACTAAAACGAGAACCCGCTTCGTGCGATCTTACTAAGACGCACGAAGCGTTTTTTTTCATGGACTTGATGCCTGTCTTTGCAAAGTGGAGACAAGAATTCTGATTGACGAATCTTCGCGTTACGGTTTACGATTCCCGCGTTTACCAAACCAAACAGAAAAGGAGCAGCTCCTATGGCTCAGCACCCACGCAATATCACTTCCCTCTCAGGCACCGTGGATATCCGTGCGAACAGCCCGGAGCGAACGATGCATCATGAATATTGAAGATTTGGAAAGCGCTCTTGACCAGATAGATCGGTCAAACACAGGCCGTCTAAAGATCGATGTGTCGGATAAATCCGTTCTGACAGTTGTTAAGCCTGCGTACGAATATGAAGAGAATGTTGATTCTGAAGTTTCGGCCCCTGGAGACGACGGATCTGATGGAGGAGGCGGGGGAGGCGGATATTCTTATACGAAAAGTGTTCCTGCAGAGCTTCTCCTCAAGCTCGACCTCGACAAGATCAATATCACGGATGAGTTTGTCGATGAAAGAATGAAGATCGCGGCAAATCCAAAGAAGGCATCCTCCGGGTATTTACCCGGTGTCAAGGTAATGCAAAAAGGAGCTTCGGCGGTCTACAAGGTTGTGGAAGACTATTCCTACGCGATCGACTATTACGCGATCGAGCGCACGCCTCCTGAGGAGGTGCTCGAGAATTATTCCGGAAATTCGGTCCCACTTTTATGCACGGTTACGGTTAAGAAGGGCTTCGAATACGACCGGGCAAGTATTCCGCGCATCTTTTGGGGTATTATTTCCAAAGACGATCTATCGAACGTGCCGCCGTTGTTCCACGATTTCTTCTATCGTTTCGGCGGCCACCTACCAAAATCATCTGTCAAGCCGTACACAAATTTTGTCCGCGACGAAGCTGACAATCTGTTTAGGCATTTAATGGAGAGGACGGGTGTTTCCTCATGGAGGGCGTTTCTCGCTTACAAAGCCGTCAGCCTGGCGTCGGGTTTTGCCTGGAAAAGTAGCGACTAATTTCGGCTATGGGCAACGACCAATACTTTTATGGAAGATCGAAAAAGCGGCTCCTCAAGAGTTGTGATGGCATTGGTCGCCCTGACAGCATGGTTGGGACTCGGAATCCAATTCTACGTCACGCAGACACATCCGAACCTGCAAGATATTTCGGCGTTTCAGCGCGGAGTCAGGTATTTTGAATATTTTACGATCATTACTAGCTTGATCGTCGCCGTCAGCCTGACCTTCGCGTTGCTGTTGCGGGCAACGTCCATTGGAAATTTCTTTTCGCGGCCGAGCGTAAAGACCGCGGTCGCCGTTTACATCGCTCTCGTCGGCATCGTCTACAACATTGTTCTACAGGGTCTGAACCAATTCGCCGGAGCCGCATGGGTCGCGGATTTTCTTACACACGATCTTGTCCCGCTGATGTACACGATCTACTGGCTGCTCTTTGTTCCGAAGGGGAATCTGACCTGGAAGATGCCGTTCGCATGGACGATCTATCCACTATTGTATCTTCCGTATGTTCTTATTCGTGGGGCATCGACCGGACGGTATCCGTATCCATTCCTCGATGTCGGCGAACTTGGACTCTCAGACGTGCTCGTAAACAGTCTGGGATTGACGATCGTCTTTCTCGTGCTTGGTGAATTGTTTGTCGCGTTTGATATGCTCCTCGGAAAATTCTTCAGGCGAGCCGAATCGTCAGTCGCATGATCGTACGAGATCCCACTGTGGCATTGACCGAGGCTTCG
>JANMUW010000269.1:0-22382 GCA_031392105.1 Acidobacteriota bacterium
TTCAAAAGCTTGGCGGAAAGATCCCCAAGGGCGTCCTCATGATGGGCCCTCCGGGAACGGGTAAGACGTTGTTGGCGAAAGCCGTCGCAGGCGAGGCCACCGTGCCGTTCTTCTCGATCTCGGGTTCGGACTGTGTCGAGATGTTCGTCGGTGTCGGTGCAAGCCGCGTCCGCGATCTTTTCGAACAGGGTAAGAAGAATGCCCCGTGCATAATCTTTATCGATGAGATCGATGCTGTCGGACGCCATCGCGGTGCCGGCCTCGGCGGCGGACACGATGAGCGTGAGCAGACATTGAACCAGCTTCTCGTCGAGATGGATGGTTTCGAATCGAACGACGGCGTTATCCTGATGGCTTCGACCAACAGACCTGACGTTCTCGATCCGGCGTTGCTTCGACCGGGACGATTTGATCGACAGGTCGTCGTTTCATATCCGGACGTTCGCGGACGCGAGGGAATTCTGAAAGTACACACGCGTAAGATTCCGCTCGACGAAGGTGTTGAGATCAACATCATCGCCCGCGGGACACCCGGTTTTACCGGTGCCGATCTCGCAAATCTGGTTAACGAAGCGGCGTTGATCGCGGCTCGTCAGAACAAAAAGGTCGTCACGTTGAACGATCTCGAGTTCGCAAAGGATAAGGTCCTGATGGGACCTGAGCGGCGTTCGATGGTGATCTCCGACAAGGAGAAACGCCTGACCGCCATCCACGAAGCGGGCCACGCGCTCGTCGGAATGAATATTCCGGAAAGCGATCCGGTTCACAAGGTGACGATCGTTCCGCGTGGACGAGCACTTGGAGTGACGTTCTTCCTGCCCGAAGCCGATGTGCTGGGCCGGACGAAGGAAGAACTTGAAGCGATGATCGCGAACTCGATGGGCGGACGAATTGCCGAAGAGCTTTTCATCGGCCGTATCACGACCGGTGCGTCGAACGATATCGAGAAAGCTACCGAACTCGCACGGGCGATGGTTTGCCAGTACGGCATGTCGGATCTCGGACCGCTTGCGTTCGGTAAGAAGGAAGAACAGATCTTCCTCGGCCGCGAGATCGCACAACATCGTGACTTCTCCGAAGACACGGCGATCAAGATCGATATCGAGGTCAAACGGATCGTCTCTGAGCAATATGTTAGGGCGACCAAGATCCTCGAAGAAAATCGCGAATCGATGGAACGACTAGTGGACGCGCTTCTCGAACACGAATCGCTCGACAGTGCACAGATACGTCGTGTGATCGCAGGCTTACCCATCGACGGTGCCGATCCTGCACCTGTCGCCACCGACGACGACGGTACGCCTGATGAGGCCGAAGAGAAGAAGAGCCGATTCAAGAAACCGATACTTCCGCCGATAACACCGAACAATCCGGCGACGGCGTGAACGAAGCATAAGGGCGAAAGGATTAGGGATAAAGGTACAGACCTTTGTCCCTTTTATTTTTTGGTATGCGGCGCGCTGTCCGCATATCCCTCGACTCTGACTCGGCAAGCCGGCTACTGCGAAAGGACGATCCGTACACGAGGTCATCAGTACCTAAGAACGACTCGGCTCGATCTACGTTGACAAATCAACGCCATAGAAATTAGAATCCGTCCATCGCATATCACTGAAACGACACTTGGTGCTCATTCCTGTCGTTTCGCCGCATTCCAATGGCCGAATAATCCGAGCTTAATATGACTTCCAATTTTCCCGCACGCCTATTCTTAACTGCGGCGAAGTACGCCCGCGCGCTGATATCCTTCTTTCGTCGATCGAGAAAGGTTCGAGATCGCGTCATACATGTCGCGCTGTTCGGCGTTGCTGCTCGCATCCACCGCGACGGACTGCTTCGCGGAGGACTTTTACGTTAATGACGACTGGTGGGTAATCGATTATCGTCGTCCACTCTCATTTATTGTTAATCACAACGATCACGGGGGATCTCTGGTTCGAGGTCACCAGTCAAGCTAGACACGGAGTAGCTTGGTGGGGCGGTTGGGGCCAGATGTTCTACACTCCGAACGATCTCACGTATACAGGGTCGGACTCGGTACAATACAAAACGTGCCATCGCGAGACAGCTAATGGTCCATCTATATGCACGGGATCTGCCACGGTTTCTATATTCATTATCGGCGTTAACGAGGCAGGAACTTGTCCGACGGCCGTAGGTGAGCCCGTGAATGTGATCAACGGCAATATGTGGCTCCGCCACACCGACTATGCACTCCGGGAATTGGGGAGTCGATCGAAGTAGAACGCGTTTACAATAGCAGCATTCAATCCGCCGGATTGTTCGGGACTGGATTTAGTACCGCATATGACGAGTACCTGACGATCTACGACGATCGGATGGTGGTGCTGCACCTTCCCGATGCGAAGGCCGTAGTCTTCGGCAGGCCGAACACGACGGCCGCGTTTTTGGTGGCACATTCCCTTGCAACCGGTACTCGGAAATTGATATGGAATCAGAATCAAATGAACTAGAAGTTCTCTCCGGGATAAGGCTGGACGCTATCGTCTTTGTAATGGATTATCTCCAAATACAATTTGACGGGGGAGTCGCGACGTATCTCCAGTTCCCTGACGTCACGGTGCGGGACAGAACTTATTCTTACGGGGATCAGGACTATCGAAATGTTCTCTGCGAATTCATTTTAAGTATCGTCGCTTCGGTCGATTACGAAGATGATGTATCGTTTTGCCTTAATTTTGAGAAAGGCAAGATTTGTGTTTCATTGGCTCCGGACCGGTACATCTACCCCGAGATGGTCCTGATCCATCTCGCCGGAAAGACTATCGTTATTTAGCTTCACTGACACCGAAGGGTCGAGTGTTAATACCGGAACGGACCTCGCCTTCGGATTCAACAACATGTTTCGCGTCGGAACCGGTCTTGGACAGGCAATGTACTGTGAGAACCTGTCGGACATTGATCGACTGGATCTTGTATCTGCTGATGTTATTCGCGCGGGAAGTCTCTTCCTTACAATGGCCGGTCCGTTTGCGGGTCGAATTGGTGGCTCGCGTCTGTTGAGCCACCAGTTCCGCTCCGCAGCTTCAACCCCTTTGAAGGAAAAACCCCTCCTGAAAGAGACGCAATGTTCAAGGCGAGGCGAGGTAAGTCATAACGATTACTCCGCCGCGTTGCGGCTCAAAAACCTCACTATGTCGTATCCAGGGCCTTCGACCCTGGCTAAATTACGTCGCCGCTTTGCGGCTTAAGACACGAGACTAATTTACCGAGCCTCGAATATCTGCGACTTTTTTACAAACTGGGGTGAAATACTTTCGCCCGAGCTCACTGACAATTTCCCGAAGTTCGAACGGCTTGCGATCAATCGCAATACACCTCGGTTCGACTACCACCCCGACTAGTTCAAGCGCTACTCTCATATCTCAAACTGCTTGCGAAGATCAAGGAATGCGATTCACGAAGGGACCTGCTGAAAGGATGAGAAAAGTTTGGGACACATCGCGGCGCCGTATTCTACTCGATAAACCGCGGGTGATGGCGATTCTGAATTTAACGCCCGATAGTTTCTCGGACGGAGGAAAGATCGCGGGTGTCGATGACGCGCTCCGGCAGGCGGAGGCATTCATTGCCGAAGGTGCCGACATTCTGGATGTCGGCGGCGAATCGACACGGCCTGGAAGCTCGCGTGTTTCGGTCGAGGAAGAGATCCGACGTGTTGTTCCGGTGATCGAAGAGATCGTGAAGCGCTTTGAAATTCCTGTTTCGGTCGATACGAGTAAAAGCGATGTTGCTCAACGCGCGGTTGATGCCGGAGCCGAGATCATAAACGATATCTCAGCTCTAAGATTTGATGCGAAAATTGCCGAGGTCGCGGCGGCCTACAACACAGGACTTGTACTAATGCATTCGCGCGGCGAGTTTGAGACGCTGCACAGCCAACCACCGGTCGACGATATTTTGCGAGACGTATCCGAGAACTTTCGCTCCGCGATAGCCCAGGCAAAGGATCTAGGGGTCGCAGACAATAACATCGCGCTCGACATCGGGATCGGCTTCGGTAAAACACTGGAGCAGAATTTAGAATTGCTCGCCAAACTTGATAAACTCACGGCAGAGTTTTCAGACTATCCGATGCTCGTGGGAACGTCCCGAAAATCGTTTATCGGGAAGTTATTGAACGATGCGCCGGTCAGCGAAAGATTGAGCGGCTCGATAGCAACCGCCGCGATCGCTATTTGGAATGGTGCGAGTATCGTTCGCGTCCATGACGTGAAAGAAATCGTCGAAGCGATGAAGATCGTGGATGGGATTCGAAGCCAGTTATGAAGTTTATCCAGCTCACTTCTCTTGTCCTGCTGCTCCTCGCCGTCTCGGGCTTTACCGAATGCTACAAGCCGGTGACCAACTCCGGTCTGCCAAAGAATATCCGTAAGATAGCGGTGCCGGCGTTTCAGACCGAAGCACGCGGATTACGTTATCGTGTCGGATCGCGATTTACCGAAGCCGTTTCGCGTGAGATCATCCGCCGCGGCAACGGGCTGAAGGTACAAGGTTCCATCGAGGGAGCTGATGCCGTTGTCGAAGGTACGATCCGTGACTTCAGTTTCTCCGGAGTATTGCTCGATAGTGATGGCCGTGCACGCGTATATGAGATCACGATCATCTCTGCGGTGACGGTCCGTGATCTGAAAGAAGACAAGATCCTTTACGACAACCAAAACTTTATCTTTCGCGATTCCTTCGAGTTTTCGTCGGATCCACGATCGTTCTTTAACGAAGATGATCCGGCGGTCGAGCGCATCGCCCGCATGTTTTCGGAATCGGTCGTGTCGGCGATCGTCAACGGTCTGGGAGTGAAGGAAGAAAAGAAATAGCGATGGCAATTCTCACGCGAGAAGACCTGCGAAACCAATTACGGAAACGTGAGATCTTGCCCGTCTATGTTCTTTTTGGCCCTGAAACCTATCTTCGCGATCTTGCCGTAAAAACTATCTGCGATCTTAGCTTCGCCGCCGGTGAAGCTCGCGATTTCAACGAAACAGAATTCAGCCTGGGTATCGAAGGGAATCTTGGCCGAGCGCTTGCTGCCGCGGAACAACTGCCGATGATGGCTAATCGGCGCGTGATCCGAATTGCGGACGTACGCGTCTCTTCGGTCGTAGCCCGGGATACTCTTCGTGAGGACGACGAAAATGTACTGCAAGCGTACCTGAAGCGTCCCGCCGAATCTTCAATCGTGATCTTTGTCGCCGAAGAATTCGATAAGCGGCGTAGGATGGCGAAACTTCTGACAGACAACGTCACGGCCGTTGAATTCACTCCTCTGCAGGATGCTGAACTGAATAAATGGGCGCGCGGTAAGATCGCGGATGCGGGTTCCGAGATCGACGACCGGGCTTTGCGATTGCTTGTCGCTTTGGTTGGGCCGGACGTAAGACGTCTCACGGTTGAAATCGAAAAACTCTCGACGGCCGCATTGCCGGACCGCGTGATCTCGAGCGAGCTTGTCGAATCACTCGTCGCCAATTCGCGCGAGGTATCGAATTTCGATCTTACGGATAATTTATTCTCCGGACAAAAGGGCGAAGCGCTCAAGATCCTAAACAAGATCCTCGACGACGGTAGCGAACCGCTCGCGTTGCTTGGCCTGATCTCGTACAACGTTCGACGCTTACTCATGGCGAAGGACGCGATGTCGCAGGGACTAGATCGGGGCGCCGTCGCCCGGATCGCGAAGCTTCGTTACAGCGATCAGGAAGCGTTTCTCGCGACAGCGAGACGCACGGATCAGCAAAAACTTGAACGTGCTATCAAACGTCTTGCGGAAGTCGACCTCGCGATCAAGACGTCCATCGGCGGCCCCGGCCCGCCAGGCGCGCGGTTGCAGATCGAAATGCTGGTGGCGGAGTTGGCGACGCTATGAATGATGAATGATGAATGATGAATGGAGAGAACGTTCGATATTCTGCATTCATTTATCATTCATCATTCATCACTCGGAGAAAAGATTGTAGGGGCAGCAACTGTGGCTGCCCGCGAAAGTCTTGCCTGGGAAAGGAAGACTGGACCGGGCCGAGCCCTGCCCCTACAATTTTTCCGACAACTTCTGTTGTCGGAAAACCAATGTGGTTTGGTGCCCTGTTAGATCGGCTCGACGGCGAGACCTTTGTTCAGGTAGTGATACAGGTCGTTGAAATCAAGGACTGCACGGTTCAGGATCAATGGAAGCTGCGGAATATCAGCTGTATTTACGATAAGATTCAGGTTCCGGAGAAACGCATCGTGTGCGTTCATTGTGGTCCCGCCCTCTTCCAACGAGACGAGGAACAAACGCCGTCGTTCGGACGAGTACATCGTGTTGGCCTTCTGCTGCAGGATTGCCGCACCGCCGAATTCGGCGGCAAAATCGGGCGAAAAAACAACTATTTCCGTTTTACCTTCGCGAAGACGTTCATTCGCCTGGGCCGGAGTCTGCGCAATATAAACGCGATAGCCGGCTTCAGACATTAGTTTTGCAACCTCGTCCTTTTTATCGCCAAGGCAGAGGAGTACGCGACGCGGCCGTTCGGCTTCTTCGTCGTCCTTATCCAGTGTCGCTTTGCCGGTCTGCAGGGCGGAAAGCAGCGATTTCAACGCGCTGTTTATCTCAAATTCTGACTGCTTTTCAGCGAACTGTTGCGCACCTTGTTCGGTTGCCGGAGCAGGTTTATTTGCCTCCAGCTGCTGAACGGTTGGAGATCCCTGTCCCTTCGCATCCTTGTTGGCGCGAAGCATGTTTTGGCAACGGGGGCAGCGGACGGTAAAGTTTCCGCTGGGGATTTTGGATTCATCCAGCTGAAGTGAGACTGAACAATTGTCGCAGCGAATAATCATGTCATTAATGGTGAGCGGTCAATGGTGAGTGATGAATTTGGACTTTCCAGTGGCGGCCATTCATCATTCACCGCTCACCATTCATCACCAAGATCTATTCCATAAGATCTAGAACTGAGTTTGGAACGGCAGGCGCCGCCGGCGGCAGTGCGAGAGATTCGATAACCGGTCTCGGCTTGTTCACATAATCTTCTGTCGATGAAAGTCCCTTGAGTTGGAGCAGGAGGTTGTTCTGATTGGTCGCATATGACAACCCATCGTCAAGACTTATGACCTTGTCTTCGATCATCTTTCGAATGACGGAATCGAAGTCCTGCATTCCGTCGATCTCGCCATCGCGGATCGCATCCAGCAATGTCTTGCCCTCGCTCTCGCCTTTTTCGATGTACTCACGCGTACGTGGATTCGAGCGAAGTATCTCAACCGCCGCGACGCGCCCTTTACCGTCGGCTCGCGGGATCAATCTCTGCGAGACGATGTAGCGAAATGTCTGTGCAAGGCGGGTCCGGATAATTCTTTCTTCATTCTTCGGATAAAGACCGATGATACGATCGATCGTCTTTGACGCATCGATCGTGTGCAGCGTCGACAAAACGAGGTGGCCCGTCTCGGCCGCTTCGAGTGCGATCTCAGCCGTCTCCAGATCACGCATCTCACCGACCAGGATCACTTTCGGCGCTTGTCGCAATGCAGCTCGCAATGCCGAAGCAAAATCTTTTGTATCGGCTCCGACCTCGCGTTGGTTGATCGTGCACTTTTTGTGATTGTGGAGGAATTCGATCGGATCCTCGATAGTAACGATGTGGTACGCCTTGGTCTCGTTTATGCGGTCGATGATCGCCGCAAGGGTCGAGCTCTTTCCGGAACCGGTCGGTCCGGTCAGCAATACGACACCATTCCTGATATTCGAGATCTCGGCGAGCTGAGGCGGAATATTCAGGGATTCGACACTCGGTATCTCGGTTGGGATAACGCGCATGACGATCGAATATGAATTTCGCTGCTGAAAGATATTTACACGGAAACGACACTTGCCGGGCAGGGCGTAACTCAGGTCGGCGGTACGGTTCTTCGCAAGCTGAACAGCGGCCTCAGCGTTATCTCGCAGGATCGCCATCGCGATCATCTCCGTCTGGTATGCCGATAATCTCCCGAGGCCAAGCGGCGTCGAAGGATAAAGCGTGCCGCTGATCTCGACCTGCGGTTTCTGGCCGCACGAGAAGTTCAGATCGCTGACATTGTCCGAAACAGACAACATCTGCTCAATAATGGGTGCTACATCAAGCAAACTCATTTAGGTGGATTTCTCCTGGCAAGTTGTGAAAGACGGAAAGGAAAGACTTGAGCGAATCGAGGGGCCTGGGTGGCAGCCGTTTCTCCAACACGTATATTACGCGACCGGAAAAGGGAATGCAATATATATTTTAGAAATTGCCAACGTTGTTGGTCACCCTAATTAAGTTGTAGAAGTTGTTGTATCCGATCTTCGATCTCCGACGGCTCGGAGACTACCGAGCTCACCAGCGCAACGCAATCAGCCCCACCGGCCAGCACCGCCGCGGCGTTTTCACGATCGATACCGCCGATTGCGACGATTGGGATGCCCGGATCGAGTAGCCGGATCGTGCGTAATCCTTCGAGACCAACCACCGGCTCCGAATCCCTTTTTGTTTCCGTCGCAAAGATCGGGCCGATCGCTATGTAATCGATCGGATGCCCGATCGCATCTCGAGCCTGTTTGAGCGAATGAGTAGAAAACCCGATTATCGCAGCCTGTCCCAAAAGATCTCTCGCATGTCTCGGAGCTAGATCGTCTTGTCCGAGATGCACGCCATCGGCCCCGGCAGCCAGAGCGATATCGGCGCGATCGTTGATGATTATTTTCGCGCCATTTGCGTGCGCATGATCGACGCACTCGGCAGCTGCCGTGTAAAACTCTCCTGCGGGGGCGTGCTTGTCACGAAGCTGAATGAGCGACGCGCCTCCGAGTATAAGTCGACGAACCTGTTCCAGATGCGACAGCCCCGAAATGCGTGTATCTGTGATCGGGTAGACTTTCGGAATGGTGAACTTCACGGTGAGACCTGCGCGAGAGATTTCATCATGAGGTAGCAGTCTTCGCCATTGTTGTAATATTTCGTCAGCCGCTGAACGACAGAATATCCAGCGTCGCGATATAAGCTCTGTGCCGATGTGTTGCTAACCCGGACCTCAAGGACTACCGTGAGAATCTTACGCATCCGCAGAGCATTCTCAACATGGCTCAGCAACCGCTTCGCGAGCTGACGGCGGCGATGTTCGGGTGCAACGCCGATCGTGGTCAAATGCGCGGAGCCATCTTCATTCACCAAAACAAAAACAAATCCGACCATCTCACCCGCTTTCGTTACGATGCGGTAACTCAAGTTTCTCGGTTCGCCGAGCAGGTAGTTAAAAGTGTGCTTCGTATAATTTTCACCGTTGCGAAAGCACCTAACGTTTAGCCGCAGGACTTCCGCCAAGTTGTTGTCAGTCAGCGGATGGACTTCGTACTCGGTCGTCGGCGCGGGAACGACGATCTCCGGCTCAGTACTTTCAAGCGGGACAAAAAATTTCCGGATCGTTTGTAGAACGGCCATAGAAACACTACTCGATAAACATACAATCGCCGTAGCTGTAGAAGCGATAGCGCTCTGCGACGGCATGGCGATATGCATTCATTATAAGTTCGTGCCCGCCAAAAGTTGAAACCAGGATCAGTAACGAACTTTGCGGCAAGTGAAAGTTTGTCAGGAGAGCTCCCACCGCTTCGAACCGATATCCGGGCGTGATCGTCAGGTCGGCGAGGGCCGGTCCGGCGATGATCTCGCCGTGTTTATTGACTGCCGTTTCCAGAGCCCGTGTCGTGGTGGTGCCGACTGCGACGACGCGGCGATCTTCACGAAGGGCCGCGTTCAGAATGCCGGCGACGGATTCGCCAATTTCATAACGCTCAGGCAGGACTGAGTGTCGCGAAAGATCGTCTGCCCGCACCGGCTCGAAGGTCCCGTATCCGACGTGGAGGGTTATCTCGACGACTTCTACCCCTTTTGCCTTTATCCTGCGAAGGACCTCGTCCGTGAAATGCAGGCCGGCGGTCGGAGCCGCGATAGCACCGCTGGATTTAGCGTAAACCGTTTGATAACGATCACGGTCCTCGTCGATTCCGCCCGCCTCCCACTTGATATACGGAGGTAGCGGAGTGCGGCCGACCTGGCCGAGTATCTCATCGAACTCGCCGACGAATTCGAATTCGATAATCACTCGCCCTTCCGGGAGAGATTTCGTGATCCTGCCCTTCAGGCCTGCTCCAAACTCAATAAGCTTTCCTTCTTTTAGACGCCGGGCCGGCCGGGCAAGCGCTTCCCAACTCGTCGGGTCCGCTGTTCGGCCCACGAGAAAGATCTCGGCACGAGCACCCGTATCAGACGTTCCGAATAACCGGGCCGGAAAGACCTTGGTGTTGTTTAGGACAAGTACGTCGCCCGCTCGAAGGCGATCGGACAACGAAACAAATGCATCGTCTTGAAACGTCCCCGTATGTCGATTTACAACCAGCATGCGCGAGGATTCTCGCTCGTCTGGCGGATCTTGAGCGATCAGAGCTTCAGGAAGGTCGTACTCGAAGTCGGAAAGGCGCATCCGAAAAAGTTATTGTGCGGTAACCGCATATCTAATATAATCCGATTATCGCAAACTCGTAACTCTTTTCATATAAGTCGTTAGCACTTTTGGAGAGGGAATCGGAAAGGTTTGGCCCGAATATTGATTCAGAATACGCGATGCGTCGACCGGTTGGTCCGGATCGATCAGTATCGCAGACGCATAAAGGGGGGAACTATGATCAAAACAAAAATAATTTCGACGGCCGCAGTCCTGATCTGTGTCGTCGCTATGGCTGCTTTGGCCCAGGCGCAGGGCCGGTACGCCAACGTTTACTCGCGCACGGATGTAGACACTTTCATTCGGAGCTTGGAAAGCTCAAGCGACGTTTTCAGCCGCGACTTCAGGAGTGCCGGCGGAACTACAAGCAACGAGCGGAGTATCGTCAACCGATTCGAGAACGCGGTTGACCGTCTTCGTAACCGGTTCAACAGCAATAACAGCTGGTGGGCGAGCCGCAACGATGTCCAGGCAATGATGACGGAGTCGCGTCAGGTCAACGTGATGATGAACAACGATAAGTTCGCTCGTCGTCTCGAGCAGCAGTGGCGCAGTCTTCGCAGAGACATTAATAAGCTTGCAGACACATACGAGCTGCCGGAGCTTGCCGGTCAAGGCGGCGGTGGCGGTGGTATTTATCCGCCGATCGGCGGTGGCGGCGGCCAAACGAGCAGACCACCGACATGGGCGCAAGGAACATTTTACGCGACAAATGGACCCAGCATAGCGATGACGATCGAAAGTAATGGCCGAATCACGTTGGATAACAACGGCCAGATCTATTACGGCAGATATAATCGCGGGCAGATGTTTCTTAATAACGATGTATCGACGGTTTCCCGAAGCGGTAACGGGATCAGTACGTACAATACGGCCAGTGGCCAAACTACGATATATTCGCGCGACAGTTATGGCGGTGGCGGAGGCATTGATGGCGGCATTGGTGACGACGGCGGTCCGTCAAGCAGACCTCCGAATTGGGCCGTCGGGACTTTTTACGCGACGAACGGCTCGAATATCCAGATGTCGATCAGCAGCGGCGGCCGCGTCGTCGTGATCAATTCCGGCTTGAGTTATAACGGCCGCTTTTATAACGGGCAGATCTATCTCAATAACGACGTCTCGACAATTTCGAGAATCGGGAACAATGGGATCAGAACCTACAATCAGAGTGCCGGCATCACAACGGACTACCGGCGACAGTAACGCCCGTTGGGATCACGCCTCGCACGAAAAGAAAAACAGCATGCCTTTCGGACATGCTGTTTTTTATTACGAATCGTGTTAACGATTCACTTAGTTATCAGTAACCTCTGTAAAATTATGTATCATAATATCACCCCCAGTGCTGACTATGATGCCGCAATTCGGTATGAGATTGCAAGGAATTTTTCTCGCAGAACTGTTAGGGGACGAGATTTCAAAGAATGGTACCGGAGGTCGGAGTCGAACCGACATGAGCGTTAAGCTCGTCAGATTTTGAGTCTGGTGCGTATACCAATTTCGCCACTCCGGCTTGGAACTATCGATGATACGGTCTGGAATAAGTTAGGTCAAGATAAGCCGGCATGCGTTAGTGATTCACTTTGACAAAGAGGGTCGTCTTCGGCTTTAGTCCGTGCTGTCCGTGTATTCGGTGGTTCTTGCCTGCAAGATAACCACGGAATGCACCGAAAACACGGATAAGCCACTGAAAGAAAGATCACGGTACAAATGCATTCGGGACGGGACGATCTCCGGTCGCACCGAATGGCACGATCTGCGTTCCGGCTGTCGTGCGCCCGATAAACCATGTCGCACTCGATGGCCTGAACACCGTCGCGTCGAACTTGCCGTCACCGTCGTAGTCTCCCGGTGCGACTACATCGCCATTCGTTCCGAACGGGAATCCGTAGAACGAGAAGTCTTCGCTTCGTACGATCAGCCATTCACCGGTCGATGGGCGCCAGATCGCGACGTCAGCTTTTCCGTCGCCGGTGTAATCGCCTTGCACGGCTTTATCCGTCGAAGCACCGAACTGCATCGCCAACAATCCCGCCGTGCTTCGCTGTACCCACCATTCCAATCCGGTAGCCGCTGGTCGGATTATCCCGACATCCGCTTTTCCATCGCCATCATAATCCGCGACGACGGGCCGATCTCCTGTTACACCGAACTGGAAGATACGAGTCGGTGCTCCGCTCGATTGGCTTATGAACCATGTAGCCGATGACGGACGGAAGATTGCGAAGTCAGCTTTTCCATCAGCGTCGTAATCGGCCGGAGCTGGTATATCCGAGCTGACTCCGAACGGAACCGCAAAGAATGAGAAGTCTTCGGATCGAAGGACGTACCATTCGCCTGAGAACGGGCGGTAGAACGAGATGTCAGTTTTTCCGTCGCCGGTGTAATCTGCCGGAGTAAGCGGATCGGTCGACGCACCGAACCGCAGCGCGAACGTCTGACCCGTCGAGCTTCGGTTGATCCACCATTCAGACATGAAAGCATTCGGCCTGAAGATGCCGATGTCGGTCTTCCCATCGCCGTCAAAATCGAAAGGAGCCTCGCCCCCAGTCTGACATGCGCATACAAATCCATCAGTCACAGTTAGGTTATCGATGTACTGCCCTTCCTTAAATCCACCGATGTCCGAACCGATCCTGAATCGCAACCGCACATTCTGCCCGGCGGCCGACGCGGGAAGCTTTGCCCGTGTCGTGATAAATTGCGACGTCTGATTTACACCGCTGCGGCCCGACCATCCGAGTCTTCCTGCGAGGGGATTCATACAGCAGCCATCTATGATTCCATCGTACCCTCCGGAGAGAAACGATCCGCCTGCGGCAAGGATGTCTTGCCATTCACCCTCGCCCAGTTTGATCTCGAGCACGGATCCGTCGTACAGCCGGTTCCGCAGGAATGTCGTTTCGAGTTCATACCAGTTTCGAAACTCAATTTCGGCGTGAGTTGACGCGACTGCGAACGCAGGCGAAATAACTTCGTTTAGCCCTTGCTGATGCGGCGCTGGTGAAAAGAGCGAATTCGGTGCCGATTGATTTCGGGTCGCGGACGTCCGCCAGAGTTGGTGATTTTCGCTCGACGAAGTAGACCATCCGTTCGGAAGAATCGGAGCGGTCACGCCATCAAAGTTTTCCTGTAACGCAAATCGTCGAACGCCTGTCTGGAGAGAGATCGAGACGTTCCCGACAAACGAACCGTTATCGCGGATCTCGAAATTGAGTGCAACGACTTCGCCGCAATCGACCGACGGTGCGACAGTGAATGTGAACGGACGCGAGACTGCAGAGCCGCCGGGAGGCATCGCTCCATAGGATTGCATCGGTCCGGGGTTGGTAATCTCAGTCGTCGACAACAAGGTCGCTGTAAGATTCGCTGCCGCCAATACTCCGGTATTTTGCAGCGAGATATTGAACGTGACAGTTTCACCCGGCTCCGGCGCCTGGTTGATCGCACAGCTTTCTGCAGCGAGTTGGATTCCAGCATTCTCAATAATAGGGACCGGTTGGAGCGCGAAGTTTCGAGTTAGCGATTGACCGTCGGCGACAGAGACTGAGACAGTTTGGGGAAGATAACCGCGTGCCGACGCGGTTAAGTCGTATGTCGCCGGCAGGACGGACAAGGTGCCGTAGCTTCCGAGCGAATTTGTCTCTCTTGTATAAGACCCGGCTTTCAAAACGGCTCCGTTGATCGGCTGGGAATTTGCCGAATTCGTCACGCTTCCTGTGATCGAGCCGCGAGGCGCGGGAGTACACTCGGAAAACTTCACGCTGCCGATCTGCGTGAGCCAGGCGAAGTCGCTGAAGGTCTCACTCTCAAGCGTGTAGTACGCATTTGTCATCCAGAAAGTACAGTCGTCGACCGGATCGACCGTCATGCCGCTGTATTCTCCCCAGCGCCAGCCGAATGCCTTTTGAACACCTGTCCCGTCGATCAGAGCCCTTTCGGGTCGGAACACGCCCGGCGGATCCCCGGCCAGTTTACCGGTGTAGAAGATAGACGGTTTTTTGTTATCAGCCACGAAGTTGTACTGGACAGCGAGGTTTCCCTGATGATCCTGAGCAGCTGAAGCGATCCATCGCGACGAAGTGCTGGTGCCGAGAGTCGATTGTTCGACCACCGCATAATTCGCCGCGGTCTTGCGAAGCTCGTAAAGTCGGACGCCAGCGCGGTACGGATCCGACGGTGTCGTTCGAACGGTTTGGTTAACGACAAGGGATTCGTGCGATCCGAAATTGCGGTATGCGAGACGGAAGTTCAAGCGGTCACTTTGCGAATCGAGTCTCTCGCCGGGCGGCGGCTGAGCAATGTCGGCGCGTCCGTCGGGACTCGTCGGATCGAATGCGGAAACGGCGAGCGGACTTTCGGGTCGTTCGGTAAACGTCGAGTTCAGCGGGTTAGAAAAATCCGCGTGAAAATTGTATAGCTTCAGCGCATCCTGGGCATCTCCGTACTCGGTTGCCGTATAGCTCGCAAATACATTCGGCGCGCCAGCAGGTGGTGGCCGTAGTCCGTCCATGTCCGAGGGCAAGAGCCCTTTCTGACGCGGACCAACCGGGACCGCCAAATTAAAGTAAATATAGCTTGCCGTCGGATCGCCGGCGAGAAGCTTCGTGCGGTCGAACGCAAAGGCACCGGCACCAACATAGTCGGCTCCGAGGAATTCGTCGGTTGACATGTAGTAGCCGTCGGGCCACACACCGAACTTTGGAAAATCGTTCAGCTTCACATTCGGCATGACGAACTCATAGCTGTAGTACTGGCCGAGCGGATCTCCTGTTTTCGAGACTGCTACCATCTCCCGGAAAGGCGGGAAGGCCGTGCATGTCTGGCTGATGATCCACCGGTCGGCGAGCGGATCATACAAAACGACGGCGAGCCCGTCGTTGCGCGTCGAACAAACGGTGCCCAACGATTCAAAGAGGCTGTTGATCTTGAACGGCTGCGATATCGGCTGCCCGCTCTTATCGAAAATACGAAAGAGCGAATTAACGATCTGCACGTAATGATTCGGACCGACGTCACCGTTCATATCCGGTGGAATGATCAGCAGTGAATAGATGATCGCATTGTCGATATTCGACAGGCCCGGAAACGACAAGAGCGGCGGCGGCATCGGTGTAGTGCCAAAAGCCGCGAGAGACCCATCGGCGTCTCGCCCGTCGCCCGGTCTGGCGAACAGTTCATTGCCGGCACCCAGTTCGCGCACAGGAAGACCTTTCGCAGGAGCTTCTACAGGCATCTGCGAATTCGCCAAATCACGGACCGACGGCGAAACAGCAAACGCGATCGCCCGTGCAGAAATCGGAGAGCTAACTTTTTCTGATTTCAATTCGGACTTAGTCGAGGCGGAGTGCCCGGATAGTAGGAACGAGATCGCGATCGTGAGTATTACAACAACAGACAGGGCGTACTTCTTCATTGATTTGCTTTTGCCGAGGTTCGGAGTAGAGCAATCATAATCCGAAAACGCTCGACGAAACAACAGAAATTTCGGGATCAAACCGGGCTAAGGATCACGATCTCGGCCCGTCGTTTCGCCTCGTCGAGAAATGTCTCGATCTGCTGTCCGACGCGCTCCTCTGTCAAAGATTCGACGATCTCCGCGCGTTTGCTGTCCAGCGAGGGCACGATCACGCCCGCGTTTCGCCTTCTAAACTCCGGCACGAATACATTTTGATAATACTGGGCCTCATCATCGGCAGTGATCACAATGAACGAGCGGAAACGGAATGCAAGATACTTGTCGATGTTGATACGCTGGGCGATGATCTGTTCGAAATTGGGATCGCTAACCGACTTGAAGCCCACCAGATTCAACCGTCGCTCAAACTCGACCGGTGTCGGAAAGTAAGAAACGATCTCGTTGATCTTTGCGTTTATCTCCGCCTTCGTCGCGGGCTCGCGCGGCAGCCTTTCGGCCTCGAGGGCGAACAGGCGCTGGTCAATGAGAAGCCGTAAGGCTCGATTTAGATCTTCGGACGAAGGCGGGTTGAGCTGAATATTAGGCTGTAGAGCCAGTTGCCACTTCAGGTCGGAGAGCGTGATCAACTCAGTCCTGCTGCCGTCGCTGACGGTGGCGACGGTCTTGTCGACCAGTTGTTGCGCCGAGGCGCACAGAGCCAGGCCGAAGAAAAAAAGGACGGCGGCTAAGGCTCTTCGAATTACGGTTTTATCCCCTTGAAACATCGCTGATAGCTTGATTCTGACGTTATCCGGGCCCTCCGTCAACCCATTTAGCCAAGCGCTAAACTCATTGACAAAATGTTTAAAAAGTTTTTTAATTGTAGGGAGGTTCCAGGCCTCTACTTCTAGTCTCACCCTCATTTTCTCCGACGTTTCCACGGGTTCACAGCATGCCAGTTCCTTCCGCGGTTAAAAAACAAGCCAGGCTGTCTTTTCAACTTGGCGATGCCCCAGATGCATCTGCAGAGCTGAAATTCATTTCGGATCTGGGACGAAGTCTCCTTTTTACGGTCCATCCAAAGAAGGTGGCAAGTCGCGTATCCAGCGCGATCCAGCACGTGGCCGACGCCGAAGTCTGCGCATTAGTCGCGGAGCTCGAGAATATTGGAGTTGTCAGTTGTGCGTTCGATCGTAGAGGCGAGATGGACAGCAGCTTCCTCGAGCGGTCGAGATTCGAAAAATGGCTTGAGCTGCTGCCTCCGCAGGTCGGGCATCGTGAAGAGAATCCCGCCGAATTCTTGTTAAGCGGAACCGATCACCGGCTCGAATACGTTTCGCCGATCCACATTAACGGCCAGATCAGAGGCGCTCTTGTAGTCGCGTTCGCACGAACGCAGGACCTCAGCGACTCAAAAATAAAAGTTATCGAGGCGGCTACACAGATGGCCGCGATGAGTATCAATCTATCCGCCCATTACGAAGCGGCGATCAACAGCTCGATAAGCCGCGCTCGCGAAGAACACCGTAGGTTTACGGAAGCGGTGCTCGATGCGTTGCCGGTGTCGCTATACGTCGTCGATCGTGATTACCGGATCGTCACCTGGAATCGCCATCGCGAGATCGGCACGCAGGGAATCCCGCGCGACGCCGCTCTCGGACGGAATGTTTTCAGCGTCCTTGCGCGATATCCCGAGGGTCAGGTGCGAGACGAATTTGAGCGGGCCTTCTCTACGGGCCGCATCGAGCGAATCGAACAGCAGACAGCCAGCGAAGACGGTTCGACAAAACATTGGATGGTGAGCAAGATCCCGATGAGGGATCCGGACACCGGCGATGTCAGTCATGTCATAACGGTCGGCGAAGACATAACAGTTCGCGTCGAAGCGATCCACGCTGTCGGCCGGGCGGAAAAACTGGCGGCCGTCGGCCGGCTTGCCGCCGGCGTTGTTCATGAGATCAACAATCCTCTCGCTACGATCTCGGCGTGCGCCGAAGCACTCGAGCAACGCGTCGAAGAAGGCGTATTCGACGGCTCGGACGGGATCGAAGATCTGAACGAGTATCTCGGATTGATAAAGAGCGAAGCGTTTCGCTGCAAATCGATCACGACGGGCCTTCTCGATTTCAGCCGGCTTCGCACAGGTGATCGACATCCTCTCGACATTGGCGAAATAATTCGCTCATCGGCAAATCTTATTTCTCACCAAAAGCGCGGCGGCTCGGTAGTTATCGATATCGACCTCGCCGACAATCTTCCGACAATAAATGCGGATGGCGGCCAGCTTCAGCAGGCGGTCATCGCCCTGGCCACTAACGCCATCGACGCTATGCCGGACGGAGGAACGCTGACGTTCCGGGCGTTCGTCGAACGCCGCCGTCTAGCGATCGAGATCGAGGACACGGGTGTCGGCATCCCGACAGAAGACATGTCTAAGGTCTTCGACCCGTTCTTCACGACGAAAGAAGTCGGCAAGGGCACCGGCCTCGGACTCGCAGTTTGTTACGGCATAATTACCGATCACGGCGGCAGGCTTGGTGTCCGCTCAAACCTTGGGAAAGGGTCGACGTTCACAATCTATCTTCCCGTCACACGACAGACTGATTAGATCTCCACGCTCATAAATTTATGGCAAAGCTACTCGTAGTTGACGATGAAAAGAATCTTCGCCTCGTCGTCCAAAAGGAAATGACGCGGCAGGGCCACGTTGTTGAAACGGCTTCTGACGGTGAGGCCGCGTGGGAGATCCTTGAGGCGCGCGATTTCGATGTCCTTCTGTGCGACATAAACATGCCCCGTCTCGACGGGATGGGATTACTCCGGCGCGTATGTGAAAAAAGCGCTAATCCGCCGGAAATAATAATGCTGACCGGACAAGGAAAGGTGGAAACTGCGATCGAATCCATGAAGCTCGGTGCATACGACTATCTGACAAAGCCGTACCGAATCGCTGAGCTTTCGGCTTTGGTCGATCAGGCTTTCGAGAAACATCAGCTTAAGGTCGATAACACCCGGCTCCGCGCGCAGATCGCGCGTGGGCAGCAGAGTATGCCGGAGATCATCGCCGAGTCCCCGCAGATGAAAGAGGTCTTAAGGCTTGTTCGACGCGTCGCCCCTGCCGACACATCCGTCATGATCACTGGCGAATCGGGGACCGGAAAGGAGCTCGTCGCACAGGCGATCCATCGCTTGAGCCCGCGAAGCGACAAACCATTTATCGATCTGAACTGCGCGGCGCTGCAGGAAACGTTACTTGAGTCAGAGCTGTTCGGACACGAAGCCGGTGCGTTCTCCGGTGCGCGCAGCCGTAAGCTCGGCTTGTTCGAACTGGCCGATGGCGGGACGCTTTTTCTCGACGAGATAATGGAAATGCCGCCGCCGTTGCAATCGAAGTTGCTTCGAGCTCTCGAAACACGATCATTTTTCCGTGTGGGCGGGGTTAAGAAAGTCGAAGTTGATGTGCGGCTCGTGAGCGCAACCAATCGCGATCCGAAGCAGGCTGTGGGCGAAGGAGTATTTCGCGCGGACCTGATGTACCGGATCAACAGTTTTGAAGTAAACATTCCCCCGCTTCGAGAGCGTCGGGAAGATGTCATACCGCTCGCCCGTCATATTCTTCTGAAAGTTGGCGGCGTCAATCCGCCCGAGCTTACGCCGCCGGTCATTGAGGCGCTCAGCGCTTATTCTTGGTCCGGAAATGTGCGCCAGCTCCGCAATTGCCTCGAGCGCGCCGCGCTTCTCGCCGATAACGGCCGCGTTACGTTGAGAGAATTACCGCCCGAAGTTGTCTATCGCAGCGAGAAGGCGAACGTCTCGGTTAGCTACACCGCGAACGGAAACGGTAGCGTTGCGTCGTTTCATAACGTCGCTCCGACCAATCTTCGTGACGTCGAGCGCCAGCAGATCTTGACCGCACTTGAAAAAACAGGTTGGCATCGCGGCAAGACCGCCGAGCTTCTGGGCATTTCGCCATCGACACTTTATCGCCGGCTCCGCGAATATGATCTCGAATCCCGGACACAATGAAATGAGTTCCCGGTAGCAGTACGATTCCGTCCGCTATTACTAAACCCAGAGGGAGTTCGCTTTCGTAATGAAAAGATCTCTTCCGCTTTTTATTTTAGTTGTCCTTTGTTCTGTGATCGGATCAGCTCAAACGAGCCTTTCGGGAAAGGTCGTCGAAGCGATCGACGGACGAACGCTTGTCCTTGAGACCAGCGCCGGCAGGATAAGCGCCCAACTTCAGTACGTCGAAGTGCCCGAAGACGGCCAACCGTTATTCAGTGCTACAAAAGGCCACCTGTCCAATCTGTCGTTCGGGAAGTTCGTCGAGTTGAAACCGCAGCGCATACTTGGTGGAAAAACGATCGGCCGTGTGAACCTCGATGGCGTCGATCTTAGTCTCCAAATGATTCGCGACGGCGCAGCTTGGCACGAGCCGAAAGATGCGTCGGGGCAAGCTCCGCATGAAGCAGCCGACTATGAGGCAAACCAAGCGATCGCAAAAAACGAGAAACGCGGCGTGTGGTCCGGAGCCATTCTTAAGACTCCGTGGGAGGTACGGGCCGAGCAAGAGCGAACTCGCCAGGCAGTGGAGACCGCACGAAGGATCGCGCGTCCGACAAAGGTTGGCGTAGGTGAATTTCATTCCGATACCCGACGCCCTTCAGGCCAGTATTCTGCGACCAGGGCGAGCGCAATTGTTTCGCAAAGATCGCAGATGGACGCTTGGGTCGACGTTTTCTCCCAAGCCCATAAGGAGCCTTACGGACTTCTGACATATTCCGATCCGAAAGGCAGATTCACTGGCGTCTATACATCGGCCTCGCTGATCGATTTCAGCTCGCCTTCGGGTAAAGAGCGCCTTGAGTGTCGGACAATGATGATTGTACCCACGTTGTACAACGGCGGTCGCGGCAAGATGTACCTCATTGGCTTTCGGGCCATTGCTTCTGATTACAGATTTTCAAAAGGGAGAACACGGTTGACCGTTATGGCCGACCGGCTGGCGATTTCATTAGGTACTCCGTTCGGGTTCCGAGGTCAAGCGTCGATCGGCGCGGAAGAGATCATGTACTTTCGGGTAACGTGGGCACAGCTAAAGAAGATCGGGACTGCAAAAAAGGTTGAGTTTCGAATCAACACGCTGACTGGCCTGCTCCCCGACGACTCGCGAGAATTGATCAAGCAGCTCGTTGAAGCGACGGGATAGTTTTCAATAGAGTTTGGATGAAAATACTATGATCCGATGTTTATTTACGATTCTGTTGATAGTGATTGCGCTAAGCGTTTCGACTTTTGGGCAAACGACGCCAGCCGCCACGGCCGAACCGACACCGACGCCCAAGCCTGCCATCAAACGTCGCGGTCTCGACCAGTTCGGTCTCAGCAGCGGTGTGCTCAGTTCGTCTGGAAGCGAGTCATTGGCCGGGTACGAGAGTGCGGACGCCGTGTCCGAGCCAGTGGCCTCAAACCTTGGCGATCTGCTGCGCTCCGTGGGAGATCACTTGCAGGGTCTCGAGACAGGATATCGCCAGGCTTATGAGAAACGAAAGGAAGCTCGTTTTGTCGGCCTCATGGCGGAGAAATATGTCTTTGAGCACCTCGTCGTAAGCTTCGCATCTCCGGCGGCCCTTCGAAAGGGCGTCTTTGAAGGTCAACCATTCAAGAATCACAGCAATGCCGCGCTCTTTCAAGAGCTCCGGGTTACAGTGGACGACCTGCTCACCGCTACATTGCGCATGCAGCGAGACCAATATCCGAACGCAAGCTCGCCAGCTTTGGAGTTGGTTGAAAAGTACTCTGTCCCCACATTCCAGAATGAAATCGGCCAATCAATGTTCGTTACGCGAAACCTCGTCCTGGCGATTTTCGCGCGAGCGCGTGGAAAGATAGCCAGGTTAGAACGACAGATCGTTGTCGTCAGATAGAGACCGGACGGTTACTCGGTCTGAGATCGAGGCTATTAGATAAATTTTAGCTTTTCCGTAAAGGGAACTAGCTTGCGGTGCCGGGCTTCAAGGATCGAAACAAGAACCTCTGCTCTGACATCGGCATCAGCTTTTCGGTCAGATCGTACCTGAGCTTCTTCATTTCCTCGCGTAGTGTCGGGCCACCGAAGAAAAGCAGTTCCCGATCGCCGGACCATTTTAAAAGTTGGGGAAGTTTTTGCGAGAACTTGTCTAGTGCACGGCAGGTTACGTGCGTTACGTGCGGACGCGTGACTTCGGAAAATTGTTTGTTGATAACCTTGCTTCGGTCCTTTAGACCGAGTTCCACAACCGCGGTGCGCAGAAACGCAGTCTTCTTTTCCTTCGATTCGATCAGCACCGCAGAGAGATCGTCGCGGGCGATCAGACAGGGGATCGAGGGCAGACCGGCGCCCGTCCCAACATCGGCGAACCGCGTCTTGAGCGGGAGAAATTCGAGCAGCGTTAATGATTCGAGGACGTGTCGCGTGGCG
>JANMUW010000290.1:0-2502 GCA_031392105.1 Acidobacteriota bacterium
GCTCGAAGCCGCGCGACGAGTTCCCTGGGGTTGAAAGGTTTGGGCAAATAATCGTCGGCTCCGATCTCGAGCCCGACGATCCGCTCCATGTCATCACCCCGGGCCGTCAGCATTAGAACCGGTAAGCCCGACTTTTCGCGCAGATTCTTGAGAACGTCGAATCCGTTGATCTTCGGAAGCATGACGTCGAGGATCGCGAGATCGAACTCACCGGAAAGCGCTCGCTCGAGTCCAGTTTCACCGTCATGCACCGAAGTCGTATCAAAACCTTCGACTGTCAGATATTCCGAGACGAGATCGCACAGCTCCTCGTCATCATCGATAATCAAAACCTTGTTCATCCGAGGTGATTTTACGTTAAAACTAAAAGGAAATCTTTGCGTCTGACAATTCTTTACACAGGTCAGTCGCACGTAACTCACACGTGGCACTTCGAATCAAAGCCACCTGCCGCGTCCTATCTGCCGTCGAACGCGATCCGTCCTCCGATGATCGAAAGCTTCACGCTGCCCAGCGTGTCCACGCCGACGATGTCTGCTCGTTTTCCAACTTCGATAGAACCGAGCGCTTCGTCTAGACCCAACAACCTCGCAGGATTGAGCGAAGCCATCCTCGAAGCCTCCGACGGTGAAAAACCTATCGACAACATTCCGTTCACAGCGTCGAGCATTGTGATCACAGAACCTGCAATGCTGCCTCGCTCATTTTGCGTACGTCCTTTCTGGACAGTCACCTTCTCACCCCAAATCTCGAACTCCCCGTCGCCGAGCCCGGTCGGAGCGACCGAATCGCTAATGAGTGACACACGATCAGGCCCTTTTGACCTGCATGCGAATTCCAACATTCGAGGGTCGACGTGAATACCGTCGGCGATAATGTCGAACGTGACCTCGGGTTTCGTAAGGGCCCATCCGACCACACCCACATCGCGATGATGCAATCCGGTCATGGCGTTGTAGAAATGAGTGACGTGATGTGCTCCGGCTTCGAATGCCTTAGTCAACGTATCGACATCGGCATTCGTATGGCCGATAGAAGCGATCCACCCTTGCCGTTTCAGTTCCTTCGCGAGCCCGATGCCACCTTCAACCTCTGGCGCGAATGTTGTCATGTGAATACCGCGATTCAGTTTTGGTAATTCGGCAAGTTGATTCGCCGGATACTTCTTAAAATATTCCGGTCTTAACGCGCCGCACATCTTTTCATTTGCATACACGCCTTCGTAATGAACACCGACCGCCTGCGCGACCGGTTCGTTCTTTTGCACCTCCATCAGCCGATCGATAGCCAGGATCGTCCGTGCATAATTCTCATCCGAATCCGGAACCAACGTTGGCACCCAGGATGTCACGCCTTTTGTCGCGAGGAACTTCGCGATCTTCAGCAGTCCATCGGTGTCCGCGACGTTCACATCGATACCTATCGCGCCGTGAATATGCACGTCGATAAATCCCGGCATCAACGTCAGCCCGGTGCAGTCAAACGACTCGCCTGATCCAAACCCGGTTGCCGGATTCAACGATTCGATCAGCCCCTCCGATACGACGATCGACGAGTCCGTCACCAGACCGTTAGGAAGGATCGCTGAGGCATTATAGAGAAATGTATCAACCATGAACGCTTATCTTAACAAACAAAAAAGCCCGCGTCCCTTGATGAAAGAAACGCGGGAAAACTCTATATCCGGATCGCCTAGAAGTAGATCTTAGCTCCAAATTGCATTGTCCTTGGATCACGAACGCTGATTACCTGGCCATAGGCCGCGTTGGTCACGTTCGTTTGCACGCCGCGGAAATTCACCCAATTGAAAATGTTGAATACCTCCGCTCGCAGCTGAACACGGAACGACTCCGTGAATCGGAGATTCTTCGCCATCGTGAAGTCTACACGACGGGTCGAAGGTCCATTGATAATTCCGCGTCCGGCGTCGCCGACACGCGTGATACCAAGGGCCACTGCTTGAGCATTCGTCATGAAGCAGCCCGTATTAAACCATTGCTGCTGGGTCTGAGCTCCTCCTTCGTTCGGGTTGCAAAGAGCGTTCGGTCGACCGACGGTCGATGCCGGCGAGATGATCCCGAGACCCGCTTGATCCAGGTTCGACGTCGTCGGCGTCAGAGCAAGGCCCGTGTTGTAGGTGATGATTCCCGAAGCCTGCCATCCACCAAGCAGCTTTCCAACGAACCCCCGCTGATCCTTATACCACGGTAGTTCGTAGATGTAGTTCATCGACAGCACGTGGCGACGATCGAGTGCCGCCCTTCCCCATTCAGCTTGTATGTCGTATGTATTCTGCGGTCCCGCCGAGCGATCGTTCTGGCTGTTCGTCAGGTTCTTACCCCATGTATAAGCGAGATTGACCTGTGACGCTCCGTCGAACCGATGTTGAGCCGAAACCTGCATACTGTGGTAATTCGAATCAAATCTCGGTTGGATCATCGTGATCCCGCGATAACCACGGAACGGACGTATCTGGTCGAGAATATTCGACGCCGCCGCTGC
>JANMUW010000463.1:0-2166 GCA_031392105.1 Acidobacteriota bacterium
GAGCACATGCTGATCGTCGGTGTGAAATCACCGGACGGTCGTAAGGATTATGTCTGCGCCGCGTTTCCGTCGGCATGCGGCAAGACGAACTTTGCGATGTTGATCCCACCGAAGCCGTTTCAGGAGGAGGGCTGGGAGATCACAACTGTCGGAGACGACATTGCGTGGATCAAACCCGACGCTGCGGGCAAGCTGCGGGCGATCAATCCCGAATTCGGTTTCTTCGGCGTCGCACCCGGAACGAATTACAAGACGAACCCGAACGCGATGGAGTCGATCAAGGAGAACACGATCTTTACGAACGTGGCCCTGACCGACGAGGGCGATATCTGGTGGGAAGGCATGGACGGCGAGCCGCCGGCACATGCGATCGACTGGCAGGGTAACGACTGGACGCCGGCGAGCGAAGGCAAAGCGGCACATGCGAATGCCCGCTTCACCGCGCCGATCACGCAGTGCCCGGTCGTCGATGAGAACTTCGACGATCCGAAAGGTGTTCCGGTTTCAGCGTTCATCTTTGGAGGACGCCGAAACTCGGTAGTGCCGCTTCTCCAGCAGTCGTTCAACTGGGCATTCGGCGTTTACATGGCCGCGACGATGGGCTCCGAGATGACGGCCGCCGCATTCGGCAACATCGGCGAGGTTCGCCGCGATCCTTTCGCGATGCTTCCCTTCGCCGGTTATCACATGGGCGATTACTTTTCGCACTGGCTCAACTTCGGGCGTCAGATCCCGGAACCGCCGCGCATCTTTTCTGTTAACTGGTTCCTCAAGGACGAGGACGGCAAATTTGCATGGCCCGGTTACGGCGAAAACATGCGCGTTTTGAAATGGATCGTGGAACGTTCCCGCGGCAAGTCGATCGGCACCGAAACGCCGCTCGGATGGATGCCCCGATATGAGGACATGGATTGGCGAGGCCTCGACTTCACGCGTGAGCAGTTTGAAAAAGTTATGCACATCGATCGCGACATGTGGCTCAAAGAGATCGCGATGCACGATGATCTGTTCTTCAAGCTTTACGATCGCCTGCCGAAGGAGATGACATTCATCCGCGAGCTACTCGTTTCTAATCTCTGGCGCTCGACGGAACTCGGGCTTGCAGCCCCTCGGCCGGAGCCCGAGGAAACAAAGGCTGTTGCGAAGGGCGAGCAGGCTTAACTATTTGGAAGGGATTGATCTCGGCTTTGTGATTTCTGATTTCAAAGTTGAAATTTGAAATTTGAGATCTGAAATTTAATACGGGCGGGCTGATTATTTGTTTCGGCCCGCTTTTTCTTTTATCATTCGAGTTCAACTTCAATTTGTGCGAGTAACAAACGGAAAAACCTATTCTCGATTTCGGTTCGTGCATCAGCCGCTCGACTCCATCGACAAGAACGAAGAGACGCACCGTGCCGACTTCCCGTTCTCGGCGGAGCTGAATACGCGTCGTTACCCTGTACGCGCACTTCGTTATTGGTGGCTGAGTCGCGTGATCCACGAAGAGGTTGAACGGCTCGGTCATGCACCGACGATCGTCGATGTCGGTTGCGACCGAGGGATCATCAAGCGTTTCATTCCTCCGATCGACGGTGCGAAATGGATCGGGCTCGATATCGACATCGATCGTCCTGACGTCGAGCTCGCAAAATATGACGAGCGGATACAAGCGGATTTTGACGAGGGCCTGCCGGTCCCCGACGCGACAGCCGACATCGCGATCTGTTCACATGTCCTCGAGCATCTTCCGCGTCCGGATTTCACGATGCGCGAGATCAATCGTCTACTAAAACCTGACGGCCTGCTGCTGGTCGGCGTCCCCACAGCTCCGAAGTTTGTCGCGAAGCTCCGCGAGAAGCAGTTTCAAAAACAACTCGCCAACGGGAGCCGTGTCCACGGGCAGCACATTCACGTTTTTGATCGCGAACGGCTTGCCGATCTGGCGACGCGAACCGGGTTCATTGTCGAATATGTGACCGGAACTGCGCTTATCCGGAAGAAAGGCAGCAAGCTCGAGGACTATGCGGCGTGGATCCGCTTTAACCAGATCGGAGCTTCCCTGCTTCCTTCGATGGGACAAGAGTTATGTATGCAGCTTCGGAAACCAACTAATTAGCGCGAGTTTCTTCTTTGCGCCTTTGCGACTTTGCGGGAAACACCTGCTGTTAGGCACACTGGACTTTG